>CAMOXW010000140.1 GCA_946629405.1 uncultured Ruminococcus sp. | reverse complement strand
TATTGAACCGCAGGAAAACGCCGCTGCCCTGCTTGACTACATTGACCGGTATCTGCTCCTGTCAACTGACCGGCCGGTCGCAGATGACCTTGAAACTGCTCTGCTGCTGATACACTCCGGGTTTGCGGTGCTCTTTGCCGAGGGAGCTGTCCGGGCGCTGGGCTTCGGAGTGCAGGGCTATGCCTCGCGCGGGGTACAGGAGCCATCCGGTGAAGGCAACATCATGGGTGCTCACGAGGGCTTCACCGAGACCATAAGAGCCTCTATGTCCCAGGTGCGCAGAAGGCTGAAAACCCCCGAGCTTGTCATGGAAATGCTGAAAAAGGGCGAAAAAAGCCACACCGACCTCTGCCTTTGCTACATGAAGGACCGCGTCCCGGAGGAGCTGCTGAAACGCATAAAGAACTCCCTCGGCAGGATAAACACCGAGGCTGTCCTCACGACCGGATATATCCGTCCCTTCGTCGAAAGCGGCAGATTCGAGATATTCAGTTCCACCGGCGTGACTGAGCGTCCGGACGTCCTCTGCTCGAAGCTTATCGAGGGACGGGTCGCGCTGCTTGTTGACGGAGTTCCATTCGCGGTAGTGATACCGAAGCTGTTCTGCGAGAGCTTCCAGACACTTGACGACTACTCGTTCAAGCCCTATTATGCGACATTTCTGAGGTGGCTGAAATACCTTGCGTTCATAATGGCAGTCCTGCTGCCGGCAGTCTATGCGGCGATCGTGATGTATCATCCCGAGCTTTTCAACAGCACACTTTTCATGCTTCTGGTCGAGGCTGAGAAAAACGCTCCGCTTTCGATAATGACGGAGTCGCTGTTTGTCCTGATGATGTACGAGATAATCCGCGAAGCCGGTGTGAGACTTCCCAAGCCGACAGGCGGAGCTGTCAGCATAATAAGCGGACTTATAATCGGCGATGCTGCGGTAAATTCGGGGCTTGTGAGCACTCCCCTGCTGACAATGACGGCGCTTGCCGTCCTCGGAGGACTTGTCGTCCCGGAGCTTAATCCGGAAATAACAGTGCTGAGGTTTGCGTTCCTAATAGCGGGCGGCCTTATGGGACTTTTCGGGATAAGTCTGCTCGCCTGCGCTGTTCTGGCAAATATCTGCGCTACGGAGGATTACGGCTTCCCGTACACAGCGCCGCTCTCGCCGTTCAGAAGGCGCGGAATGAGCGATACGGCTTTCCGGAGCGGCATGAAAAAAATGCAGCAGAGAGGCTTCACCGTGGAGGAATACCATGAATAGGATAACATCCGGACAGCTCTGTGCTATGGGACTTATAGGGGAAGCCGCAGCGCTGTTCTGCATGGCAGGGGATATCGGCTGGAAAACTGCTGCTGGCTTTGCGGCGGCAGCGGTGATACTGTTTGCGGCAGTGCTGCCCTTCGCGCTGAGCTATGACCGCGGAGGAAGACTGAGCCGTGGGGCGGAGCTTGTGCTGCTGGTATGGACGGTCTACTGGGGCGGAAGGCTTTTCAGTATGCAGTGGAGGGCTTCAGAGGTAATATATATCCCCTGCGAGAACTCCGGAGGGATAGCCGGAAAGCTCCTTGTTTCGGGACTTATCGGGGCAGTCTGCCTGTATATTTCCTCGACCGGTGCTAAAGCACTCGGACGGGCGTCAGTGATAGCGGCCGCGTTAGGAGTTGTATGTCTTGCAGCAGCGGCAGTAAGCGCAGCCAAGTCGCATGATTGGGACAGGCTCCGGCGCTCGGGGAGCAGTCTCAGCTTTACCGGAGAGCTTGTACGCGGGCTGAAGGCAGGCGGCGGAGCAGGTGCTTTCGCAGTGCTGCTCGGAGTCCAGAGCGGGAAAAAATCACGGAGCACAGCCGTATTTTTTGCATCAAAGGTGATCCTCTCAACGGCAGTGATAATAACAGCAGTTCTTGTTTCGGGCGGGATAATGAGCACCGTCCGGCTTCCTGTGGTCGCGGCAGCACAGCTCTCGCAGCCATTCCCCTCACAGCGTATCGACCCGCTTTTTCTCATTGTATTCACGGTATATATAGTTTTTTCAACAGCGGTCCAAACGGCGGCAGCAGCCTACCTGATACGGAGGCTCGTTCCGAAGCTGAGCCATTTCACGTCTCTGACCGCGATCCTGCTCATGGCAGCCTCGGCGCTTATGATTTAAGGCAAAAAAGAAGCGCCGGCAATGGCGCTTCTGAGCGGTTTTATTTCAGGACAACGCGGTTCTTGCCGGTGCGCTTAGCTTCATAGAGAGCCATATCAACGCGGATAAGAAGCTCGTCAAGAGACTCGCCCTCCACACAGCCGGTAACGCCCAGACTGATAGTCCTGCTGCCAGCCTTCTCGAACTTCATCTTTGAAAAGCTGCTGCACAGCGTCTCCGCCACCTTGACGGAGCAGTCTGTACCGAAAGGCATCACTATCATGAATTCCTCGCCGCCCCACCTTCCGGCAGCGGTCTCACCACCGAACTCAGCGACGGTTTTTTGCAGAAGTCCGGCAAGACCGACGATAACGCCGTCGCCCTCCTGATGACCGTAAGCATCATTGACCTGCTTGAAATTGTCGATATCTATCATGATGAGGGAAAGCGGCTTTCCGGAGGAAAGTCTTTCGGCTATCCGGCGCTGTATCTCGGCGCGGTTGTAGAGCTTTGTAAGGCCGTCGGTGACAGCCGATATCTCAAGGTCCCGGAAGGCGGCATTGATGTAGTTGGCAAGCCTGTTTATCAGCGAGACCTTGCCGGAGAAGTCCTCGTTATCGACCTCGAGCTCCGCATTTTCAGGCAGCTTTCCGACAGGCTCTCCCTCCCGCAGCGCAGCAACTACAAGGGTGACATTATGCTGATTGACGAAGCCTTTCGTCCTCAGGAACTCTCCCGAGGTATAAAATCCGGAAGTCGGCGCGATATTCTGGAAAGGCAGTGATTCCTTCGACACCTCCGCGCTGCCCCAGAAGGTACGTCTTGCGGCGCAGGAGAAGATATGTATCACCTCCGGACGGAACTTTAGGATATGCCTGCCGTCATTGCGGACGCTTTCGAGGACAGTTGCGGGATCGCCGTAGGCAAGCCTTGCAAGAACGTTTTCCTCAATATCCGAGGTCATAGTCAGCGAACCGTCCTCATTGCTCGCGGTCGGAGCGCGGAGAAGATTTATCCCGTTGTGTTCATAGAAGAAAGGAAATTCAAGGGAATTAGTGAAAAAGTGCTCGTTATTCTTGATGTTGAGGTACTTGTAATAGACCTCATAGGCGGGATTACCGTCAAGCTCATAGAGTGTGCTGCCATTTGCCTTAGTGACATGGAAGGTGCGTCCGAGTGGCTTCCAGCCCGTGATATGCGCGGAAGTCACGCTGAGATCATCTCCGCCTATCAGCCAGAACACAACACCGCTGTCCGACCAGCCGCCCTCACGGGAGAACACACAAGCACGGTTGTCGTCCATATCATAGCTGAACGCACCGCCTCCGAATATCTGTATTTCCGGGGCAGCCTTGCCAAGCTCGCGGCAGAAGCCTGTCATGGACATTCCTCTGATAGTGGTCAGCAGCTCGACAGCCTTGACCCACGGTCTTTCCCTGAGCTTTAAAACAAGGTCAGCCGTGACATCCCCGGCAGTTTCCTTCGAGAGAGGGTACTGGATAAGCTCGGTCATCGTGGTCTGGTATTCGAACAGCGTGCAGGTGATTATGGTGTCATAGTGAGAAATTGCACCGTTCATGATATTTCCGTTGGTTGAGCAGCCTAAATACTCTGCCTCCGGAAGCTCACGTCCGATCTCAGCACATATCTCTCCGATGAGGGTCCTGTCGTGCTGTTCGGTGAAGATATGAAAAACGATATGGGAAACTATCCTTGAGCTGCTCCACTGTCTGATCTTCCGCAGCTCCCTGGTCAGCTTGTCCATATTCTGATAGCCAAACTGGAATTGTTTCATAATTGCCTCCTGTCGCATCAATGTGCCGCGCAGTATCCGGAGCACGCCTTACCCCGCCGCGGTCAGCAATAGATGCCTGTTGATATTAATAATATTATACAGTATTGTCAGGCGGAATTCAATAACTTTTTGTAAATTTTACAAGCATCGTGCATAATGAGCTTTCCGTTGAAGTCACACAGCGATACCGGATCAATAATCCGCGAGCTCTCAGCAGCTTATCCTTTACAAAATGAAAAAAAGATGATATAATAGTATCCATCAGGATTTTATGAACAAGAGGTGAAGTTATGAAAAGAACTGATTACATAAGCTGGGACGAATACTTCATGGGCATTGCCATTCTTTCCGCACAGCGCAGCAAAGACTCAAACACACAGGTCGGCGCGTGCATCGTCAACAGCGATAACAAGATCGTTTCCGTCGGATATAACGGTATGCCTACCGGGTGCAGCGATGATGAAATGCCGTGGGAGCGTTCCGCGGAATCTGCCTTAGACACTAAATACCCGTTTGTCTGCCACGCTGAGCTGAACGCGATACTCAACAGCAACATCGGGAATCTGGGCGGCTGCACGGTCTATGTTACACTTTTCCCGTGCAACGAATGTGCAAAGGCTATCATCCAGTCCGGTATAAAGCGTGTCGTCTACTACGACAACAAGTACTCTGACACGGACAGTACAAAGGCATCCTGCCTGCTTTTCAACAGGTGCGGTGTGAAGTTCGAGCAGTATCAGCCAAGCGGAAAAAGAATAATTCTATCAGTGTAAAAAAAGCGCGGCAGTTTTTTCTGCCGCGCCCTTATTATTTCATATTGTATTTTCTGAGGAGGTTCTCGATCTTCTCGTGGGGGTCAATGATCTTGCTGATAGAAACGTCGTGGTTGATAGCCTCGATGAAGTAGGCGATATACTTTGAAACATCTACCTCATGGAACCACGGTCTTGCAAGCAGTTCAGGAGTTCTGTAGGTGAGATTCGTACCGAAAACGCCGTCGATGATGCCGTCGTTATAAGCCTTGTCGAACTTGTCCAGACCGTTTGTAAAGATAGCGTAGGTAGCATAAGCGAATATCCTGCCGGCCTTCTTCTCCTTGAGTGCATATGCAAGGTCGAGCATTGACTCGCCGGAGGAGATGATATCATCGGAAACGAAGATATCCTTGCCCTCAACAGGGTTTCCGAGGTATTCGTGAGCAACGATAGGATTTCTTCCGTTCACGATAGTGGAGTAGTCTCTCCTCTTGTAGAACATACCCATTTCAACGCCGAGGACTGAGGCATAGTACATATTTCTGTTGAGCGCACCCTCATCGGGGCTTACGACCATGAACTTCTCCTTGTTGAAGTTGATGTCCTTGATATCCTTGAGCATAGCCTTGAGCACCTGATAGGTAGGCATAACGTTGTCGAAGCCCATGAGCGGCACAGCGTTCTGTACTCTGGGGTCGTGAGCGTCGAAGCAGACGATATTTGCTACACCCATAGCTTCAAGCTCCTGCAAAGCGCAGGCACAGTCGAGAGACTCACGGTAGCTTCTTCTGTGCTGTCTGCCGCCGTAGAGGATAGGCATGATAACGGTGATACGGTGAGCCTTTCCGCTTGCAGCCTGGATGATGCGCTTGAGATCCTGGAAGTGGTCGTCAGGGGACATAGCGTTCTTCATACCAAAGTAGTCGTACTTGATATTGTAGTTGCCGACGTCAACGATGATAAAGAGGTCCTTGCCGCGGACTGTGGACTTGATGAGACCCTTTCCGTCACCGGATGAAAATCTCGGGCACTCGCTCTCGAGGAGGAAGGTATCGACATTAACGCCGCCCTTTCCAGCCCAGTCAACGAGGTAATCGTTGATCTTACCGCCAAGCTCGGTAACACTGTTCATAGCGATGATGCCGATAGGTGCAACATTGGTCTCGCTGCCGAATAAAATTTCACTTGAAGATGTCATATGATTGTTTCGCACACATCTGCGGTGTGCGATACTCCTTTCGATAATTTAGAGATCAGCAGGGAACGGCGCCGCTGCTGTTCAAGAAGAATACTACTTGCAGAAATTATTGATATATGAGTCGATGTCGTCAGAGATTATCTGTCTTGCGACCTCAGCGTGATCGACCTCATTCACGGCAGTGGTCTTGTTCTCGAGCTCCTTATATACGGTGAAAAAGTGGGTCATTTCGTCAAAAACGTGCTTGGGGAGCTGTTCGATGTCCATATACATATTGTAATTCGGGTCATCGAAGGGAATGGCGATGATCTTGTCATCGCGGTGACCGTTGTCGAGCATTCTTATAACTCCGATCGGGTAGCATCTCACGAGCGTCATGGGCATGAGAGTTTCGGAGCAGAGCACAAGTACGTCGAGCGGGTCGTTGTCGTCGGAGTAGGTACGCGGGATGAAGCCGTAGTTTGCAGGATAATGGGTCGAGGTATGGAGGATCCGATCCATTTTGATAAGGCCGGTCTCCTTATCGAGCTCATACTTGATCTTGCTTCCCTTGCCTATCTCGATAACTGCATAGAAATCGTCCGGGTTGATGCGCTTTGGGCTCATGTTGTGCCAGATATTCATATTACACCTCCGCAGGCACCGGTACGCGCGGGCGTTCCGGAAAAATCGTTCGGGACAAACAGCCTAACAGCAAAGTTATCCCCTCCTAATAAGTATACCATATTTTTGATATTTGTCAATAACGCTCCGGAATTTCGGCGATATGATATAAATTATCGAAAAATGTCATCATTTTTTCGGCTTAAAATAACTCGACAAAAAGTTATTAACAAATTCGATATTACTCAGCGTAAAGTATCGTTTACAAAAAATTTATATTTAGCGCAATAAATATACGGAAAGTCTATTGATTTTTTTTGAAAGATGTTGTATAATAATTATATCAATGCCGGATCATGTGCTTGTCCGGCTCAACGAAATGAGGTGCAACGATCAAAAATGAACGGCTATAAAGTCGCTCTGATAATCGAAGAAATGGATCAGAGCTACCAGACCGCCATACTGAACGGCATAGCTTCCTCCGCCGCAGAGTTCTCCCTCAATATCTCTGTCTTCGTTTCCTTCAGCGGCTCGATCAATCCCGCCCACGAAAAAGGCGAGTTCAATATCTTCAACCTCCCGGATTTCAACGACTTCGACGGTGCAATACTTCTCACCAATACCCTCGCCCATCAGGAGGTCATCACAAATATCCTCGACCGGATCAAGGCTGCCGGGATACCGGCTGTAAGCATCGACAATGATATCCCCTACCTCTACCACGTCGGCATCGACAACAAGACCGCTATGCGGCATATCACCGAACATCTCATAAACGTCCACGGATTTACGAAATTCGGCTATATTTCCGGTCCGAAAGGCAACCCCGAAAGTGCCGACAGACTTTCCGCATTTCTCGAAGTCCTCTCCGAGCATGACCTGAAAATACCGGACGAATATATTTACTACGGCACCTTCCGCGCCCCGTCAGGCAGAGCTGCCGCTGACCATTTCCTTGAACTTGAAGACGGGCTTCCCGAGGCGATAATCTCAGCAAACGACGTTATGGCAGCTTCCGCGATAAACCGGCTTGCAGAAAAGTACATAAGCGTCCCCGAGGATATCGCGGTGACCGGATTTGACAATACCTACAGCACCCACAATTATCAGGTGGAGCTGACCTCCGTTGACCGCCCCCTCGCCCTCTCCGGAAGGATCGCCTGCAAGATGCTTGCCAACCACTTCGCAAATAAAGAGCAGGACAGAAGCGTTATCCTGAATATGTCGGCACGCTTCACGGAAAGCTGCGGATGTTCGCAAAATACCCGCTGCGACCTGCTGGAGATAAAGGAGCTCAACTACCGCAATTACCTTAAATTCGAGAAGTCTCAGAGCTTCATGTCCGACCTTAACAAGCTCTCTGTCGAGCTGCTCGGAACTGACACCTTCGAGCGGTATATCGGTATACTTAAAAATTTTGCCCGGAATCTCGACCCGGAAGAATATTACTTCTGCCTCTGCGACAACTGGCTCGCCGACGCAGACGTTGAAAGCCCGCTCGCCGAACAGCCAAAGGATACCGGCGACCTTACGGCTTATACAGAGAATTTCCTCGTGCCTATCGCCTACGTCAGAGGCGAATTCCTCGACGTCGGCACCGTGAAGCGCAGGGACATAATCCCAGCCGCCGGCGACAACGGCAAGACCGGAAAGGTCTACTATCACATACCGCTCCACTTCGGCGAGAGGTGCCTCGGCTACATGGTGATATACAATTCAAGCCTTCCGCTTCACAATTCAATGTTCGAGACCTTCTGTATAACGCTCAGCAATTCGCTTGAAAATATACGCAAGCTCATCAGCCTCGAATCAGCGCTTGAACACCTCGGCAAGCTCTACGCAAGAGATACCTTCTCCGGCATCTATAACCGCAACGGCTTCGTCCAGGCTACCGAGAACATCTACCGTGAATGTGTCGCACAGCAGCGGGATGTCATGCTCATGTTCATCGACCTTGACGGGCTGAAAAAAATCAACGATACCTACGGTCACAGCATCGGTGACAAGGCTATATGCAGCATAGCAGACGTCCTTGTTTCTTCCTGCCGGAACGGCGAGATATACTGCCGTTTCGGAGGTGATGAGTTCATAGTCTTTGCGGCTGACTACGGCGATACCGATGCGAAGAAGCTGACCGCGGATATACAGCGCAATATCACGCTGATAAACGAAAGCGGCAGGAACCCGTTCACACTCAGTGCAAGTACGGGCTATGTTATCGCAAAGCCGCAGGAGGGTGAGGATATCTTCAACTTCGTTACCGACGCAGACAATGTTATGTACGTCCAGAAGCGCAAGAAGAAGCTTTCCAAGTACCTGAAGGGATAGAGATGGCAACATCGCGCATCAGCGCGGTTTTGACCAAGATAAGCAGCATGGAACCCCGGAGTTTACGCTCCGGGTATCCTTTTTTTCATCGCTGAGTTGTCCGCATATGCAGGCGGGAACACGGATCCCGGAGCATAATAAAAAAGCACCCCGAAGGGTGCTTTCTTCATCTTATCTTGGAGCCGACAGGTATACTGTCGTCAACGAATATCACCTTGACACCGTCAGGTGTGTCGGCAGCACAGATCATGCCGTTGCTTTCAACTCCGCGGAGCTTGACCGGCTTCAGGTTCGCAATAAGCTGGAGCTTTCTGCCGATAAGGTCTTCGGGAGCGTAATACTGGGCAATTCCGGAAACGACCTGACGTCCGCCCATACCGTCATCGAGCTGGAGGCAAAGGAGCTTATCGGACTTCTTCACTCTCTCGCAGGCTGTCACCTTTGCGACCCTGATCTCGACTTTGGCAAAATCGTCAATGGTTATCTCAGGAGCAAGCTCGGTCGGCTCGGCAGCAGCCTCGCCCTTTTCCTCTGCGGAAAGCTTTGACTGAGCAGCCTCCATATTCTTCCGGAGTATCTCGTTGAGCTCCTCGATCTCCTTATCAACGTCGATACGCGGAAACAGTATCGCACCCTTGTGAACGGTCACGTTTTCGGGAAGAACTCCGAAAATTCCGAGCTTATCGTATTCAACATCGCTTGCTGAGGCACCTATCTGTTCCCATACCTGCGGCATTGTGGTCGGCATGAACGGCGAAAGGAGCGCTGAGGTCACGCGGATAGCTTCGAGGAGATTGTACAGAACTGCTGCAAGACGAGCCTTTCTGGAGTCGTCCTTGCCGAGCTTCCACGGTTCAGTTTCGTCGATATATTTATTTGCGCGGTCAACGACCTTGAAAATTTCCTCAAGAGCCTGCTTGAGGCGTGTCTCGTTGATGTATTTATCGACCTCGGGGAGAAGTCCGGTGACTACAGCCCTGAATTCCTCGTCAAGCGGGTCGCTCTCACGTTCGGTGGGGAGAGTTCCTCCGAAATACTTGTCAGCCATTGCGACAGTACGCGAAACAAGGTTTCCGAAGCCGTTGGCAAGGTCGGAGTTAATGCGGTTTATCATTATCTCGTTGGAAAACATACTGTCAGCTCCGAGCGCCATTTCACGCAGGATATGGTACCTTATAGCGTCAACTCCGTAGCGCTCGCCGAGAAGGAACGGGTCAACGACGTTTCCGAGGGACTTGGACATCTTCTCACTCTCGCCGTTCTTGCCCTGCATAGTGATCCAGCCGTGGACAGCAAGGTGCTTCGGCAGCGGGATATCGAGCGCCATGAGCATTGCAGGCCAGATTATAGCGTGGAAGCGCATGATATCCTTAGCGACCATGTGGACGTCAGCAGGCCAGTATTTATCGAAGTCAGAGTATGCGGAATTCTCGTAGCCCAGCGCGGTGATATAGTTGGATAGCGCGTCTATCCAGACGTACACGACGTGCTTTTCATCGAAAGTAACAGGGATGCCCCACTTGAAAGTAGTCCTCGAAACGCAGAGGTCCTCAAGACCGGGCTTTATGAAGTTATTTACAAGTTCGACCGCCCTTGTCTTAGGACGGAGGTAGTCAGTTTCAAGGAGAAGCTTCTCGATACGCTCTGCGAACGGCGACATCCTGAAGAAGTAAGCCTCCTCCTTCGCAAACTTGACCGGTCTGTGACATTCGGGACAGCAGCCGTTCTCATCAAGCTGCGAGTCCGTCCAGAAGCTCTCGCAGGGAGTGCAGTATTTTCCGGAATATTCGCCCTTGTAGATATAGCCCTTGTCGTAGAGAGCCTTGAATATCTTCTGCACAGCTTCAACATGATAATCATCGGTAGTGCGGATATATCTGTCGTAGGAGATATTCATGTATTTCCAGAGGGACTTGAACCTGTCAACAATAACGTCAACGTACTCCTTGGGAGTAACGCCTGCTTCGGCAGCCTTCTGCTCTATTTTAAGACCGTGCTCATCGGTGCCGGTCAGGAACATCACGTCTTTCCCCTGCATTCGCTTATAGCGGGCGATAGAGTCGCAGGCTACAGTGGTGTAGCAGTGCCCGATATGCGGATTGCCGGACGGATAGTAGATCGGGGTGGTGATGTAGAAAGAATTGTTTGACATAATATCGCTCCTAACATTGGTAGTATTTTTATTATACCACACTTTTTCCGAAATAGCAAGAACATTTTTGCCAGCGTGACGCTGGCCCCTTCAACGTTGCCGCTTGACAAACGTATGAGATTGTGCTACAATATAGGAAGCAGCAGATTTCAAGGGTGAAACTGCTCCGCAAACTGACAGGAGGAGATTAAATGAAGCACGGAAATATCATCATCGCCGCAGCCTGTGCGACTGTCTGTGCCGCAGGTCTTTCAGCAGCCTGCATCATCGTTTGCAGAAGACTGTTTGAAAAACACTATATCCCGGTCAGCGATCCAAGCGGCATTAAATTTTAAAAAGAAGGTCGATCATTATGGAAATCAAATTCACTAAGGCGGAAACCCTGAAAAAAAAGCCCCAGCCCGGTGATAAGCTCGGATTCGGTCATATCTTCACTGACTATATGCTCGTTATGCCCTACGATGAGGGTCAGGGCTGGCACGATCCCGAGATCCGCCCCTATGCTCCTATCGAGCTCTCCCCGGCTGCTATGTGCTTCCACTACGGTCAGGAGGTCTTCGAGGGCCTCAAGGCTTACAGAACCGCTGAGGGCAAGGTACAGCTCTTCCGCCCTGAGGAGAATTTCAAGAGACTCAACAAGTCCAACGAGCGTCTTGTTATCCCGGAGCTCCCCGAGGATCTCGCTATGAAGTGCCTCATGGAACTCATCAAGATCGAGAAGGACTGGGTACCCGCCAAGGAAGGCGAATCTCTCTACATCCGTCCCTTTATCATCGCTGTTGACCCGTTCCTCGGCGTTAAACCCGGCGAACACTACCTCTTTATGATAATCCTTTCACCCTCCGGCGCTTACTATGAGAGCGGCCTCAACCCCGTCAATATCTACGTTGAGAGCAAGTACGTCCGCGCTGTAAGAGGCGGTATGGGCTTCGCTAAGACAGGCGGAAACTATGCTGCTTCACTCATCGGTCAGGACGAGGCTCACAAGCAGAATTATTCACAGGTCCTCTGGCTCGACGGCGTTGAGCAGAAGTATATCGAGGAAGTCGGCGCTATGAACATCTTCTTCGTGATCGACGGCAAGGTCGTTACACCTATGCTCCAGGGCTCTATCCTCCCCGGTATCACAAGAAAGTCCGCCATCGAGGTCTGCAAGTCCAAGGGTCTCACCGTTGAGGAAAGACGTATCGACATCCAGGAGATCGCTGACGCTTACGATCAGGGCAAGCTCGACGAGGTATTCGGCACCGGTACCGCCGCTGTGATTTCTCCTGTCGGCCACCTCAAGTGGAAAGACAAGGTAATGGAGATCAACGGCAACAAGATCGGCAAGATCTCACAGATGCTCTACGATACCATGACCGGTATCCAGTGGGGCAAGATCGAAGACACCTTCAACTGGATCGTTCCCGTTGAATAACAAAAAGCACCCGCAAAAAAAGCACCCGCAAGGGTGCTTTTTCAGTTCTTAGTTATTAGTGAGTAGTGAGTAGTTGCGGTGTCCGCTTGCGCGGACGGATTTAAAGTTAGCCGCCGTGAGCGAAAGCAGACTTCCGGTTTGCACGAACAGAGCGAGCTTGCGAGCGGCGACGTGGAGGGCGCAGCCTTCGGCTGCTCAGTCGTCGTACTTTCTGATGCGGAGGACCGCTCCGAGCTTCTCCGCTATCTCGCGGGAGGCTTCTATCTGCTCCTGCGGGATAACATCTACCACCGACATGATGACTTCTGCCTTGCCGGTCTTTACGCAGTCCGCCGTGAACCTCTGCATTGCCTCAAAAGCATTGTCATAGCGCGGCCGTGTGACCTTCATGTATTCGTCCTCAGTTCCCGCATTAAGACTCACCGACACTATATCTACCGCCTCGCAAAGCTCCTGCGCTATGCTCCTGCCGTTCACAAGGTCGCCCAGTCCGTTCGTATTTATCCGAAGCTTCGGGGTATTCTCCCCGCATACGCTCTTTATCCACTCAGCCGCGTTCACCACTGCATCAAGCCGCTCCGTCGGCTCACCGTAACCACAGAATACTATCTCGTCATAGGCCGAAAGCCTGCGCTTGCTGAGGTCCGCCCTTATCTCCTCCATTGAAGGCTCATGCTCAAGCCACAAAGGGTCTGAGCCGTATGCTCCGTCAGCATGGCTGCGTATGCAGAATGTGCAGGCACACGGACATTTATTCGTGAAATTGAGGTACAGATTCCTCCCCACCTCATATGAGATCGTCATTGCCTTTTTCATATTCTTACTCCTTCCTTAAAGCTTGTGATAATGCCGGGAGCTTCGCCCGCTCAGACAAACATATACCTTTTGCTCGTGAGTATAACTCCCCCGACATGGAATTTCCGGACGTCAAAGCCCTCTGTTTCAATTTTTTTAAGCTGGAGCTCCGATACAAGTGCATACGGATTCGCTGCCGGAAGCTTCCACTTGCCGAAGTCAGCCGCCGGAACGACCTTGCCCTCCAGCTCCTTAGTCGTCTGAATGGTCTGCACTGACGGCATCCTCCATATTTTTGTAATAAGATCAAGTATACGGCCGGCGGTCTCGTTTTTCATCGTTATCCCGTCTTCCTCCAGTACCTCGTCTTCCTCTATCACCAATTCATATACGAAGCTCTCCTTCCCCGGGAAAGCGTTTATGAAAAAGCCTCTCACTCCGGAAAAGCCCTCCAGATCATACATTGTCTGCACATATCCCTCGCTGAAATCAGTTTCCGGCTCAGGGACATAGTTCTTTTCAAGAAGCTCCTGGTTACGGTCGGTTATTTCCTTCTCAGAAAGCCCCTCGCCGCTCCAATAGCCCTTTCTGAACCGCAGACCGGCTTGTTTAAGGTAAAAGTTCAGCTCGTCTACAGTTGTGTAGTCAATGCTTCTCCTGTCAAACTCTATATTTATACTGTAATATGCAGGCATTGTTATTCCTCCAGTTTTCAGCTACTCGATTACCATGAGCATATCCCTCAGAAGCTCACGGCATTCGGCATCGGTAAGCTCATTGATGTTCGTCTTGCGGAGCATCGTAAGCGCGATCTCCCCGCTCTCCATGTCAAAGCTCATCTGGTCGTCCGCGGGAGAAGCTGCCGCTGTATTTTCAGCCGCATGGACACGCTCCATTTCTTCAAGCAGCTCCCTCGCCCGGTCCACGACCTTTGACGGAAGTCCCGCGAGCTTCGCAACGTCTACGCCATAGCTCTCATCAACTCCGCCCCTGACTATCTTCCTCAGGAATCGTATTGTCCCGCCGTGCTTGTTCACGGCAATGCTGTAGTTCTTCACGCCCTCGAGCTCGTTTTCAAGCCCGATCAGCTCATGGTAATGCGTAGCAAAAAGTGTCTTGCAGCCAAGCTTTTTTGAGGTGCAGATGTACTCCGCCACCGCCCGCGCAATGCTCACTCCGTCAAAGGTCGAGGTGCCGCGCCCTACCTCGTCAAGTATGACAAGACTGTCCGGGGTCGCGTTCCTGAGTATATCCGAGACCTCGCTCATCTCCACCATGAAGGTGGACTGCCCTGCGGTAAGGTCGTCCGAGGCTCCTACCCTTGTGAATATCTTGTCCACAACGGATATCTTCGCCGAATCAGCAGGCACGAACGAGCCGATCTGCGCCATCAGGACAATAAGGGCATTCTGCCGCATATATGTCGATTTACCTGACATATTCGGTCCCGTGATTATCGACATCCGGTTTGCCTTTTTGTCAATATGTATGTCGTTCGGTACGAATATCTCGTCCCCCAGCATAAGCTCAACTACCGGGCGACGGCCGGCAATTATATCTATCGAGCCGTCAAGGGTGATATCCGGTTTGACGTACTGGTTCCTCAGAGCGACCTCCGCAAACGAACGCAGTACATCCACCGCCGCTACTGCCGCTGCTGTCTTCTGGACCGGCTGGAGCTTCGTTGCAAGGAAGTCCCGCACCTCCGCAAATATTTCAGCCTCGAGGGTGAGTGCCTTGTCCTTGGCGCCAAGTATCGTATTCTCAGCGTTTTTCAGCTCCTCGGTAATGAAGCGCTCTGCGTTGGCGAGTGTCTGCTTCCTTATCCAGCCCTCAGGGATGAGGTCGTAGTAGGACCGCGTTACCTCCAGATAATAGCCGAATACTCGGTTATAGCCTATTTTCAGATTCTTGATGCCGGTCTTTTCCTTTTCACGCTGCTCTATCTCGTCTATGATGCTCCTGCCGCCAGTCATAATGCTGCGAAGGCTGTCAAGCTCGTCATTGAAGCCCTCGCGGATGACGCCGCCGTCCTTGACGGAAACAGGCGGTTCGTCCATGATCGCATTCTCAACAAGGTTGACAAGCTCGTCAAGGTCGTCTATCTCCCCGCACAGCCTTTTCAGAAGCCTTGAATCTTCCAGCTTGGCAAGCTGCGCCTTTATCTCCGGGAGCTGCCTTGCAGTTGCCGAAAGCGACCTCAGATCACGCGGAGTTGCGGTCTTGTACATTACCTTCGTCATAAGCCTTTCAAGGTCGTAAACCCGCTCAAGCAGCTCCGAGACCTCGCCGGTGATTACGCTCTTGCGGTAAAACGCCTCCACCGCGTCGAGCCTTTCGATTATCCTTGCAGGACTTTTGAGCGGCTGCTCTATCCAGTTTTTGAGCATACGGCGCCCCATCGAGGTCTTTGTCGAATCCAGCACCCAAAGCAGCGAGCCCTTCTTCTCCTTGCTCCGCAGAGTTTCCGTGAGCTCCAGATTTCGCCTTGCGTTAAGGTCAAGTCCCATGTACTGCTCCCCGCCTATCACCTCAATACCGGTAAAGCGTGAAACAGTGGACTTCTGAGTGTCCCTTATATAGTCGAACAGCCCGCATATCGCTGCGCTGTCCGCTCCGTCCGGGCTGATATTCAGCCCGGTCGCCGCCGCCCCAAGGAGTTCCTTTACTGCCTCTGCATCGTTCGGCGGCGTGAAGCGTTCCGCTTCACGGAGCGTGACCGCGCAGCCAAGCCTCAGCTTTACAAAATCGGCAACAGACTTCATACTGAAAAAACTGTCCGTGAAGATTATCTCCGCAGGCTGTATGCGGCTGAGCTCATTTATGACTTCTGCCTCGATGTCCTTTCCTGATAGCAGGGTAACAAACGCCTCACCGGTCGAAATATCGGCAGAAGCAACACCGCACGTCCTTTCAGCCTCGCTATAGTAAATACTGCATATATAGTTGTTCCTTCCCTCCTCGAGCATACTCGATTCAGTCAGGGTTCCGGGAGTGACCACCCTTATTACGTCGCGGACAACGATACCCTTTGTCTCGGCAGGGTCAGTGAGCTGCTCGCAGACAGCTACCTTAAAGCCTAAGTCTATGAGCTTCTTGATATACATATCCGCCGCGTGATAAGGCACTCCGCACATCGGAGCGCGTTCCTCCAGCCCGCAGTCACGCCCCGTGAGGGTGAGCTCAAGCGCCTTCGAGACCTTTATCGCGTCGTCGAAGAACATTTCGTAGAAGTCGCCCAGACGGAAGAACAGCACGCATTCGGGGTACTTATCCTTGACCTCGAAATACTGCTGCATCATGGGAGAGATCTTGCTTCTGTCGATATCCATCAGCCGCAGCCTCCGCAGGTAGCACAGCTTCCCGAGCATCCGGATGAAGGCTGGCAGGTCTCGGGGTCCTCGCCGTTTGCGCACATAGTGATTATCTGGTTAACGTTGCTGACGAGGTCCTCGAGAGCCTTCTGTGCAGCCTGAAAAACTATCATGTTCTTATTCTTCATTATCTTCTGGTAAGTCGACTTGATGTCCTCATCAAGCTGCTTGATGAGGTCGGTATCCTTGTCCTCGCAG
>CAMOXW010000139.1 GCA_946629405.1 uncultured Ruminococcus sp. | reverse complement strand
GAGAGCTTGTACTTATCGGGATTGGATACGCACTGCATGATGAATACAGCGTCAGCCATATTGGTATTATCGTCGCAGTTTGAATCGCCCCAGGTTAAGGTGTCGGGTTCGTCGGAGGCAGGAACTGTTGCAGAAGTGGAAGAAGTTGTCGCAGTTGTGGTGGCCGTAGTAGTGGTAGTGGTAACGATATCGGGCACAGTCTCGTTCACGAAGACTATATAGTTCACAACGCTGTAGGAATAAGCATTTCCGCCGAGAGTGACCTTGTCGCCGGCACTGAACTTCCTGGAATACAGTTCAAATGTAAGTTCATTTGAAGTAGCAGCCGTATCGCTGAGTTTTTCATAGTCGCTGAGCCAGCCCGGAGCTTCGGGCATACGCGAGTCAAGACCGACATAGACGGTAATATCTTCGGCCGCAGTAAATTCAGCAGCAGTACCGGTAACGCCCTTGTCGCTGCAAGCGGTGAGTATCTGCTCGGCGCCGGTAACGTACTCCGGAATCCGAGTAAGAGTGAAGGTGCGGTCGCCGAAGACAAGCGAGCCGGTATCAGCGTTATCTGCAAGAGCATAGCCGGGCGTATTATCAGTAGCTGGAACGAGGCTCTTGATGAGTCTTCCGTTCAGTGGGAGATAATCCTTGCCGAAGACGAAATTATCAATATTCAGAAGGTAGCCATCGCCGCCCTTGAATACAAGATAGAGGGTATGCTTGCCGGTGACAGCCGGGATATTGGCGGTTATCGTTTCCCAGTTGGTCCAGCTTCCCGAGCCGTTGAACCTGACAGTTGCAGCGGGAGCTTCGCCGATAGAATCGACATACAGCTCAATAGCTGAGGCATTTCCGGTAACATTTGCAGAGAAGCTTCGGGCGCCGGTGCCAAAGTCGATATTTGAGAACGCGATATAGTCACCGTTTTCGATATAGGCGACGTGAGTTTCGCCCTCACCGTCCTGATTTCTGGTGCCGGATTCGTTATTATACTCCTCAGCCTCTATGGTTTCAAATGCGGAGCGTGCGGGAATACCGTTGAATTCCACAGGGTCGCCCGCGAGCTCATTGAGGTACATTTCGAGGTTGGTATAGTCGTCGCCGGAGAGTGAAACGACAGCGCCGTCGGAGGGATTATCAGGGTCAAGACCGTGAGCAGTCTCCCACACATCGGGCATACCGTCCCTGTCGGTGTCGGCCTTTGCAGTACCGCTTTTGAAGGTTGCGCTTGTGGGGTAGCCTCCTGCGTCATTCTGGCTGTCGAGGATACCCTTGAGGCCCTGCTTGCTGCCGGTGAATGTGTAGGTACCGTTAGTGACCTCCTTGTGGTAGCGGCTGTCAATGTAGTCAAGGGAAGGAACATTCGCGCCTGCGCCTGAGGTATTGTCGATAACGCGCTTGTAGGCATTTTCCGCGGAATCGGTATTGACATAGGATTCGCAGAAGGGGGAGGTGAGCTTGACATCGCTGATAGTGCAGTTGTAGAGATTGGATGTAGCCTTACTCTTTGACCATGCGTCGTCAGAAGCTTTGAGTATCTGATTTCCGCTCGTATCGGTCATAATATTACCTGAAACGTACATTTTCTGGCAGTCGTTCGTATTGAGCTCGTTGCCGTCGATAGAAACGACATGGAGGTTTGTGTTGGAGACAGCGCCAGCCTTGTAGTAGTTATTGACGAAGTTGAGTCTGCGGACACCACCGTCTGTAGTACGGTCACGCCAGTTGTAGACGACATTGTTGCGGATATCCACAGCGCCGCCGTATGTCACAGCATCCTGTTCCATACCGCCTGCGAGAGACCAGTTTCGGCCGGTACAGTCAATGAGGAGGTTATGGTGAAAGCTTCCGATGTTTCCGCTGATAGAACCGGCAAAAGCGTGGGTCTCGGTCTTTGTGCGGTCGTCGGCATTGTAGTGGATGGAATCGTGGAGAGACTCGCCGATGATATTCCACTGGAAGGTTATATTTGAAGCTGAACGGGAGGAGAAGCCCTCGTCAGTAGCCCATGACATGGAGCAGTGGTCAATTATACAGTGGTTTGAGCTTGAAAGTCCCATTCCGTCGGAAACATCGTTCACACCGGAAAGACCTCTGTCACCGGGGCGGACGCGGATGTCACGGACGATAACATCGTCGCAGCCGAGCATACCGAAGCCCCAGTTTATGAGAGTGATACCGTCACCGGGAGCAGTCTGTCCGGCGATATAGACATTTCCGCCGGTGCTTGGAACGGTGAGCTTGCTTTTCAGTTCGATTATTCCACCGACGTCAAAGACGATAGTTCTGGCGCCGGTCATATTTTCGAGACCGTAGCGGAGAGAGCCTTCGCCGGAGTCATTGAGATTAGTAACGTGGTAAACATAGCCGCCTCTGCCGCCTCTTGCGAAGCGTCCGTAGCCCTCAGCTGTGGGGAAGGCGAGGCGGTTTAGCTGGAAGGAGTAGACAGCGCCCTTGACAGTACCGTCAGAGCTTACCTCGTCCACGCGCCAGTAATAGGCAGGAATGGAGGAGTAGCTGTCGTCGAGGTCGAAGTGAGGCTTTGTGACGGTGCCCTTGTATTCGGGTGAAGCCTTTGTAGCGTTGAGAACGGAGGCATAGTCGGTGCCGATATAAACATCATGTGAGGAAGCGCCGCTGCCGGCGGTCCAGTTCAGACCGTCCTCGGGATTATGGTGGGTGCAGCCTTCATCGGGGCTCATTTTTGAAATAGAAGTGAAGGGACTTGCGCCGTCTATCTCGAATGCATTGAGCCATGCGTTGCTGTAGCTTCTGTTACCCTCGCCCTGTATTAGTATAGTAGCGGAGGAACCTGTAAATTCAACATAGGAGCGCCCTGCATCGTTATCGCTTGTGATATTGACGGGGCAGGCGATGCCTGTCTGGGCGACGCTGCCGTTAACAGATATTTTAAGTGTACTTGGAGTGACATTGCCGTAGAGACAGCTGTGCCAGCCGGAGAAGGAGTGAGTGCCGTTTGAGAGGCCGGATAGCTCTATTTTCAGAGCTCCGGAGGAATCATTGTCCTTATTGAAAATACCGTCGGCGATAAAAAAAGGTGTAGTGCCGTCGTATTTCTGGAGTTTCTTGTTATTGGTGACATCGAGAGAGCCGCTGCCGCTGCCGTTGGAAATTTTAACTGTGACGCCGGTAGAGGTCGTGAAAGAACCGCCGTCGTATATCCAGTTTTCGGCAGTAGGAGAATAAAGGGCGGAACGGCCGTCATTTCTGTTGATATCGACTCTTACGCGCGACTGAGAGGAGACAGCGTTAGCGACCTGAGTTACAACAGGAGATACCGGGTACTGAGAGATGACGGTGCCGGTACAGAACGAGGCTGCCATGAGAGAGGCGGCGAGCCTCAAAGAGAAAAATTTCAGATTCATTATTGATCCCCCTGAAAGACATATTTGCGATAGACTATCTATCATACACAGGCTGTGCTTTTTCATATAAATATTATAACACAGAGGCATAATTTAGTCAATAAGAACAGTTATTCATATTGCGTTCATTTTTCAGCATTATTCTGCACTTTCACAATAGCTGATGTGTAGAATGATATTCATGATGTATACAAAAGCATCATTACACTTCCATAAAAATTTTTTGAAAAAATTTGAAAAAAGACTGGAAATTATAATCAGAATGTGTTATAATAAATTTTGATTGGTTTATTTGCAAAGACGCAAAGGACCTTGACTGCTTATTATCTATATTATAATAGGTAGTGATGAACAATCAGATCTGCATAGCAGGTTTATTATTTGAGGAGGCTTGTACATGAAAAAAGTGCAACTGACAGAAACCGTTTTACGCGACGCGAATCAGTCCCTTATGGCGACACGTCTGCCCTACAAGGACTATGAGGGCATCCTGTCCGAAATGGACAAGGCTGGTTATTACTCTATCGAGTGCTGGGGAGGAGCTACCTTCGACTCATGTCTTCGTTATCTGAACGAGGATCCGTGGGAGAGACTTCGCAACCTCAGGAAGAATCTTCCGAACACCCGTCTACAGATGCTTCTGAGAGGTCAGAATCTTCTCGGATATAAGCACTACCACGACGACGTTGTAGAGAAGTTCATTGAGCTTTCTATAAAGAACGGCATTGATGTGATCCGTATCTTTGATGCGCTCAATGATTTCAGAAATATTGAAACAGCTCTTGCAGCAACAAAGAAGTACGCTACACAGAGAACTATTGCTTCCGGCTGTATTTCTTACACACAGAGCCCTGTACATACCGTTGACAAGTACATCAAGATGTGCAAGGAGCTCAAGAGAATGGGCTTTGACACTATCTGCCTGAAGGATATGGCGGGAACAATGTCTCCCTATGAGGCGGAGCATCTCATCAAGGGCATCAAGGATGCTATCGGCGACATGACTCTTATACTCCACACACACTGTACAACAGGTATGGCGTATATGACTCTCACAAAGGCTATCGAGTCCGGAATTGATGTTATCGACACCGCAACTTCATGTTTCTCCGGCGGAACATCACAGCCTTCCACAGAGACAATGTTCTACGCCTTCAAGCAGTACGGCATTGACTGCGGGCTCAACGAGGAGGTCATCAATAAGGTCAACGACTTCTTCAAGCCTGTCAAGCAGAAGTACATCGACAATGGTCAGCTCAATCCCAAGAGCCTTGCAACGGACGCACAGGCGCTCGTATACAAGGTACCGGGCGGAATGCTTTCCAACATGATAGCAAACCTTACAGATATGCACGCAATGGACAAGTTCGACGCAGCACTTGCCGAGATCCCGAAGGTAAGAGCAGACCTCGGCTATCCTCCGCTTGTAACACCTCTTTCCCAGATGGTAGGTAATCAGGCGGTAACGAACGTCCTTGTAGGAGAGCGTTACAAGAACATATCCAAGGAAGTAAAGAATTATATCAAGGGCGAGTACGGCATCGCACCTGCACCTATCGACAAGGAGCTCAGCGCGAAGGTGCTTGGCGACGCACAGCCTGTTGACTGCCGTGACGAGGACAAGAAACGCACTGGTGAGGAATTCGTTGCAGCTAAGGAAGCGCTTGGCGACCTCTGCCGCAGCGAGGAGGATATAATGAGCTACATCTGCTATCCTGACCAGACGCTCAAGTTCCTCCAGGCACGCAAGGAGCAGGAAGAGAACGAAGCTGTCTATACGATCGAGGAAATGTAAGGAGGCAGGAATATGTTTGATGATCTGACTATTACTGCCGAGGCACTCACCGAAGCCACGACCGAAGCCGGCGACAAGATCAATATCGGCGAAGCTGCTGTAACGGCGGTATTCGGCTATGCTGTGGTATTTGCCGGACTTGTGGTGCTGATGATCGTGCTTTACTGCACAGGCGCATACTTCAAGTCGAAGGAAGCGAAGCAGAAGGCTGCTGCCGAGGCTGAGAAGAAGACTTCCCCCGCACCTGTACAGGCTGCACCGGCAGTTGAGAAGAAGCTTGCTCCGGGTTCAGCCGGTCATGTCAAGCTGTTTGACGTTCCCGATAAGGAAGCTGCAATGATAATGGCTATCGTAGCTGACAAAATGCAGAAGCCCCTTAACGAGCTTCACTTTATTTCAATCAAGGAGGTCAAGTAACAATGAAGTATAAAGTTACTCTTAACGGTAAGACATATGAGGTAGAGGTAGAGCACGGAAAGGCTGTACTTCTTGATGAATACGAGGCGCTTGCACCCGCACAGGCAGCCGCACCCGCACCTGCTGCTGCACCTGCCGCCGCTGCTGCACCTGCTGCACCGGCAGCTGCACCTGTAAATCTTGCAGCAGGCGAGACAGTTGAAGCACCTATGCCCGGCAACATCATCCGTGTTGACGTAAAGCAGGGAGATACAGTAAAGGCCGGACAGATACTCGTTATCCTTGAAGCTATGAAGATGGAAAACGAGATAGTATCCCCGAAGGACGGAACAGT
>CAMOXW010000138.1 GCA_946629405.1 uncultured Ruminococcus sp. | reverse complement strand
GGGGCGGACGGCTCGGAACATTATAAATATACCGGATAACTATCATCTCACGCCCACAAACGGCGGGAGTTCTTTATTCCCCGATATCTTCCTGCATCTCAGAAAAGCTGCTGTAAGTGGGCTCGTCAACGTCCTTGCAGTCCTCTGCGAACTGCTCTGCTGCCTTGTCATTTTCCTCGCTGCTCACGGCGAACCACGTCATTCCGTAGAGTATAGCGGCGGCAAGACGAGCCTGCCCGATATTCTCAGCAAGCTCCTCCGGCACTTCATAGCCAAGCACCTCCGCCCATTTTACAAAGAGCAGGCTGTAATCCTGCCCCTCGTTGTCGAGCACAAACACATCAAGCCCGTCCGGCTCATAGGTTTTGGCGGCGATAGTCCAGCCTGTCTTCACAGGCTCGATGTCCCTTATCACAGACAGCAGCCGGACGACACCACTGCGGAAATCAGGGGTGATCTCCGCAGTTTCGTTTTTTTTTGTAACGGCGCCAGCTCTCCTCAATCAGGGGAGTAAGTCCGGCACCGATAATAAGCTCCGTTACGTTCATATTGACCTCCTAAAATCCTATTTTACGCCTGTTATCGTCCTTTTGGGTAGTCAGCTTCGGCATAGTAAAATCATCGGCAGTAAGCGTAACGAGCATCTCATCGCTCAGATTATTCAGATCCTGCCCTGCAAGCCGCTGAGACATACCCATAATGGCGCTTTCAAGGAGGTTGCGGACGAAACGTCCGTTGCCGAAATCATGCAGCTTCACAGCCTCCCGGAAGATCTCATGAGCCTTGTCCTCGGCATCTCCGGCAAGCTTCATATTCTTGTTCTTCACCATGAGCCGCAGGATATCCAGCAGCTCATTTTCTTTATAGTCAGGGAAGTCAACGTGGAACGCTATACGGCTTCTCAGGCCGGGATTCTTGGCAAGGAATCCTTCCATTTTATCTGGGTAACCTGCGAAGATAACGATAGTATCATCGCGGTGGTTCTCCATTTCCTGTACGATCGTATTTATAGCCTCGTCACCGAAGCTGCCATTCCTGTCGTCAACAAGGGAGTACGCCTCGTCAATGAACAGGATAGAGCCCTTAGCCCTGCGGAATGCAGCCTTTATCGTAGGTGCAGTCCAGCCAACAAACTTTCCAACAAGATCGGCGCGTCCAACTTCAACGAGCCTGCCATTTTCAAGCAGACCGTTGTCACGAAAAATTTTAGCAGTTAACCTTGCAACAGTTGTCTTTGCAGTACCGGGATTACCTGTAAATATCATACTTCTTGCAGGATTATCCATAACGATATTCCTGTCCCTGTAAGCCTGCTGAAGCTTGAAAAAGTTCACAGAGCGGTTTATCACGTCTTTTACGCTGTCAAGTCCTATCATCTCAGCCAGTTCATCAGCAGCCTTGCCCTCTATCTTACTCTCCTTAGCCTTGAATACTGAGCAGTCGGCATAAGCAGGAAACGCTGTGTTCCTGATATGTTCGTTGTAATATTCATTAAAAATATTGTCAAGTTCGCTTATGTAATAAGTCTCTGTATCGGGATCAAGTTTCTTTTCAAGTTCGCCTGTATTGTGTATATCCTTTGCAGCAGCAAGTTCACCGAGATAGGAAATGCACTCGGTAAATCCTATGGCAGCTTCTCTCAGCTGGATAAGTCTGAGTTCATCTTTAAGATAAGATGCAATTGCATTTTCAGCCTTAACATCGTGCCGTGTTATGTTAAAAATGGTCAGTATATCATTGCGGTGTTTCAGAGCGTGTTTGCACACTTCTTCTATCATCGCATCAGTAGTATCTGCATATTCATTCTCGCCGCGGACAGTGTTTATGCCAACAAGCACAGTACCGCCGCCGATATTTTCATATATATTCTCAATAAGGTTTCCACGACTGTTTGCAACTCTTCTCTCGTCAATATAGCTCACTCTGCCGGATTCAAGTCTGTTAGACTTCATAAGACTGCTCACAAGTACATCAACGGTCTTTTTGATCTTATCAACGCTATTTCCTTCGATCAGATAGTGAACAGGGTGACCAATGAATTCAGTATTATTGCAGGCTTCAATACGTTCAGCCTCTGCTTTCAGTTCAGGCATTCTTATAAAATCTGCATAATCCGAGAGTTCAGGCTTGCCATCTGTTGTAACAATATGCTCGTCAATGTCAGTATATCTGAAAGCCGATACTTTCATAAGCTCCTCAATATCATCAGGTGTGTCAACATGACGGCTGTTCCTGAGTGCCTTATTAACCTTATCCACAGGCATTTCAGCTATTTTTTCTATCTTGCCTTTAAGTTTGAGCATCTTCCAGAAATTCTTTATCTCGGCTTCAAATACTGCATTGCTGCCATTTCCGCTCATGTAGAACACACACTCTCTGCCCTTGAGATAAGTCACGCAGCCGCAGAAGCTGTCCTTATTCATGTCGCAGTATTCATCGCACTTTCTTGCAATCTCATCGCATACAGCTGAACCTTCATCGGTACGGGGCTGGATCTCGTTTGTCAGCTTAACTTTACACTCAAAATATCTCATACTGTTCACCTCTTTCTGTATATAGTATATCACACCCGATGTTCAAAATACTGGACATAAAGATTGCCGCACCTGAGTGCGGCAATTCTTATAATCTCGGATCGGTCGGCTCACTCTCCATAGCCAGTACGCCAAATGCACACTGATACACGCGGTAGAGCGGCTCTTTTTTCACAAATCTGCTCAGTGCTTCAACGCCCAGCGCAAACTCTTTCAGTGCAAGATTAGCATTGCGCTCAAGTAGAGTTTTCAGTGAAGTATCGAGAACGATAGCAGCAGAGTGGACGTTCTGACGTTTAGCAAGATCGAGAATACTTTTGTGGGAATTCTTCTGTATATTTGTAGCGTCAATGACAGTTAATCTGCCCAGCGCAAGGCGAATCTCAGCCGCCTTGAAAAGCAGGTCGAAAGCGCTGTCGGTCACGGACTGGTCAGCCTCATCATCGCCTACAATTCCTCTGAAAAAGTCGGAGGAAAGCACCTCTGTAGGCTTAAAATACTTGTGTGCAAATGTGGATTTTCCACTTGCGGACGCTCCTACAAGCGCTACTAAAGAAAGCTGCGGTATCTCAATTCTCATAACTCAAACACTCCCATCTGCGTCGGTGCGCCGTGAATCTCGTTTTCGTTCCCTATGCCTGTGATCCTGACTTTGTAACCGTATTTCTCGCATATTTTTTCAGTCCAATCTCGGAATTTCTCCCTGTTCCACTCAAATCTGTGATCGGTGTGGCGGAGTTCACCCTCGTTCAGGAACTCGTAATTTGCATTGTACTCCGCATTCGGAGTAGTGACGATAACTGTTTTCGGTTTGGTAAGTTCAAACACCACACGCTCCATTACAGACAGCCTGTCCTCGTCAATGTGCTCAATGACTTCGATCAGCAAACAGCAGTCATGACCATCAAAACGCCGGTCCCTGCAAATTGCAGAAGCCTGAATGAACTCAACTCTGTCCTTCTGCCGCTGTGTCAGCTTTTCAATGCGGTTCTTTGCAGATTCAAGTGCTTTCACCGAAACATCAGCGGCAGTTATATGGCTTATCTGCGGCTCATTCAGCAGTCGTGCAACATATTTACCTTCACCGCAGCCAAGGTCAAGAACGCTCTTTGCGCCGCTGTCGAGAACAGCCTGTGTTATCGTATCAAGGCGCTCTGTGTCAAGGCGTTTCTGCTTCGGCTGTTCAGTATCATTATCATCGGAAATTATACCAAGCGCGGACTTCGTAATACTGCGGATATTGTTGAAATATCCCTTGGTTATAGTTTTACGGTAAGGGTGAGTTTTCAACCATTCACCGCCGTGACTGAGCAGCTTCTCTATTTCGTTCTCGTCAATAAAATAGTGCTTGTTTCCGTCAAAAACTGGAATTGTCACATACAGGTGATTGAGCAGCTCGGAGAGCTTAACCGTTCCTTTGATAGTCAGGTCAATGTACGGACTTTCGCCCCACTCAGGAAATCTTTCATCAAGCAGTCTGCGTTCAATTTTTACCATATATCCCAGCGGCTCAAAAATTCTCCTTGGCAGTTCATCGTTCTCACAGCGGAGCATGTGTACATTTGCTGTAAGGTCAATCGGAGTATCCGCAAGTGCCTGATTCTTGTCGCATCTGCCTTTCATAGCAGTACCGAATACGCGGTTCAGCGCCACGCTCATAAATGAATTAGATGTATAGGGACGGTCATTCACATAGTCGAAAAGTCCTGTATTTGAAGAATTCTCCTTACCCTTTGCAAGATCAAGAGAGTTTATGTCGAGGAGCAGAGCGGCAGTTGTACGCTCGTCAGACACCTCTGGATAGAATACATAGGCTTTGCCGAAAGTAAGCGAAAACTCCTGCGCTGCGTATGGATTCTTGTGGAGCAGATAGCCAAGCTGCTGAGTGTTTGTGCCTTCATAAGTAATTGTTATAAGCATAATATCACTCCTTCGTTTCTGTAAATATCATACATCAAGCCGTGTAAAAAAATTTGGACATAACAAGTGATATACTGTTTTCAGAAGGAGTGATAAAATGAAAAAACCGAGAATTTTAGTTACCTCTGCCCGTGAAGCACTCAGCTTCGTTATGAGACATAACGACAATCCTAATAGGTCCGAAACCTATGCAGCGATCTCGATTCAGGACGCATGGTGCGGCGGATTCGGATTTCAGCTTACTGAAAACAGATACTGCAAGGGCGTGCTCACACTTTATTTTGACGATATTGAAGAGCCTGAGTCCGGTTACACTCTTTTCCAGAAAAAACAGGCACTGGACATTATTTACTTCCTGACGAAACATCAGAATGTTGATACATTGCTTATCCATTGCTATGCCGGTATTTCACGTTCAAGAGCAGTAGGCGTATTCGCCCGTGAGATGCTTGGATTGCCACCGACTGATGATAAAATGTTCAATGATTATGTTTACTACCTGCTGAAAGTTGTTTATGAGAATATGGAAAAAGAGTATTAAAAAGCAAATAAAGGAGAATAAATATGGAAAATGTAACATCATTCATAGATTCTGAAACACTGAGTTTTATGCTCAAAGACAAGGTGCTTCCACCTGCAGTTGAGTGTATTCTCATTTCAAGATCTACCTGCCGTCCGTTAAGGGATAAGATAGCAGCTATTCGTGAGCGGCTTGATAAATACACCGATGAGGAGCTTGCTGTCGGAGATTACGAGTGGGATAGTGAGAATTTTCGGAAATTTACTGAACAATATATCCAGTCCTGCGAATATGCGCTAAGCCTTATTGAATCAGAGCATGAGGAAGCATATTACATCGCTGAAGATGAGTTTACAGAATGCGGATCTTCAGTATTTGATGACTGGGAAAGAGCTT
>CAMOXW010000137.1 GCA_946629405.1 uncultured Ruminococcus sp. | reverse complement strand
CGGCAGTCTAAGATGTGAACTGCTCGGCAATAACAGAATATCCGTCAGTGGTGAGGCTGTGCTTATTTCTATTGCCAATTTCTTTGTAAATATTTATGACTGACAGATTTTACTAAACGGTCGTCGTGTACGGGTACTGCGAAAACTTATTCCCTTCAGAATTCGGCAACGTGATCGACTTTATGCATATTTACGACGATGAAATGCTGATTTTGGAAGATATGATAATTTGGCTTCCGGAGCCACCCGCGATACTAATATAAACAATACGAAATAATAAAGAAAGGCTCCAATCATGGTGCCTTTTTTGTAGTTGAAAAGTATCAGATAATGATTATGATTGCTTACAAGGCTTTACAAACATGTTGACTTGTGATATAATTAGTAAATAAAAGCCAGCGGGCTCAATAAGCATACATACATGAACGTTCTTTTGAAAGGAAATATCATGAAAAAGACAAAAGCAATATCAATGCTCATTTTAACACTGCTGAGTGGAATGGCTGTATTCTTCATTTCCGCTTGCGACGGTGCATCAACCGGCGGGGTCAGGTATACCGTGAAAGGTGACCACGCCGTTGTATCGGGCTGCAGCAAAGCCATTGCACAGGTCACGATACAACCGGAATACGAAGGTGTTCCTGTAACGGAGATAGATGATATGGCGTTCAGGGAGTGTTCCGTAAAGAAAGTGGTGATACCGGAAAACGTGACAGTTATCGGGCAGGCTGCTTTTGCGGAATGTACAGATCTCAGTGAGGTAACTCTGCCGAAAAGCCTTGAAAAGATCGGGGAAAAAGCGTTCCGTAAATGTACATCACTGAAGGAGATAATTATTCCCGAAGGGGTCACGTACATAGACCGCGAGGCGTTCAGAGACTGCTTTTCGCTCAATAATGCCGTGCTGCCCGAAAGCCTGAAACGGCTTGAAACATACGCGTTCCAGCACTGCACGAAACTGGAGGAAATACACATTCCCGGCAGTGTAGAGAAATTCGGGGAAGCTGTATTTCAGGAGTGCCACGCTCTTAAAAGAATATATCTCGAAGAAGGGATAACCGAATGTGAACTCGGCATGAAGAGCCTTTCCGATAGCCTTGAGGAAGTGTATTATCCCGCAAGCTATACGGGAAGGACATTCTACGGAAAGACCGCATATCTCAGTAACATAGACTGTGTGCGTTATGCGGAAGAAAGCGTCGTGAACTATCAGTTCGGGGAAGGCTATTCGCCGGTAGTATGCAGCCTTGAAGATGCGCTGTCTGCGGGTCTCGCAGAGTGGAACTGCAATGTTCATACTTTCGGTGCTGTAGACGGAAATGTGGATATCATCAATAAGTCCGGCAAAGATCTGATAATAGAGCTTGCCGATGGCGATGTGATACCGACCGGAGATCTGCAGGAAGGCTTTACAGTACAGCAGGCTGCGAAGATCTTCCTGAGCGGTAAGGGCGGGAATTACGAGACCCTTGGTGTGGAGTTCCTCAAGCCGTATTACTTCGAGTCCGGATACAGCGCCGAGGAGAGCTATTTGTCACTGAACGGCGAAGATACCTATTACCGGCTGATCAGGACAGACGGCAAGGTGGAGTTCGCGATACGGCTAACAGGCGGAGAAACGCAGAAAATGAGTTTCCCTGCCGGACAATACGAGCTTAAGATAGCTTCCGGAGATAATTGGCTCGGGGAAGAGAAGATGTACGGTGAGAACGGAGACTATACCACCACAGGCCTTTTCACCTTCCAGCCCGGCAATGTATATATGATAACTGCATCACAATTCGGCAATATCAGTAAAGACTATGCTCCGTGGATAAACTGATATTTATTGTTTCAGATCACGGCCGTGAATGTAATACAGAAAAGAAAGCCTGGCTGGAATGATAATTTCGGTTGCATTTGCAATTATACTTACGCCACTTGACGGTTCTTATTCAAATATGTTTGAAACATTCCATGAATTGACTTATCTGTTCGGCGTGATCATGCTCGCGTTATGGTTCTTTGCTGTGCTGAAATTCCGGACACCGAAAAAGAACATGCAGTAAAAAAGTATCTGCAGTTAAGGATATGTAATGAAAGACGAAGAAAAAGAAGACAAACGAATATATATCTTAAGCAAAGAAAAGCCGGTCAAGGCTGTCATAAAGCTCGGCGTACCGCTGATAGCCGGAATGTTCATTATGGTTCTCTATAACCTTGTGGATACATATTTCATCGGGCTTATGCGCGACGATTTTCAGCTTGCTGCCGTAAATCTCGCATACCCGGTGATGATGGTGATGATAGCGATATCCAACATGATCGGAGCGGGAGCGTCCTCGCTGATAGCGCGAAGTCTTGGCGCGGAAGATACCGACAAAGCTGCACATACACTTACGGCGGGATTTCTGCTTACAGTGATAAACAGCGCTATCGTAACTGCAGCAGGACTTTTGCTGCTCCCGCAGATCGTAACGGGCCTCGGCGCCGATGACACCACATTCGACTACACAACGCAGTACGTTTTTGTGCTGTTCCTCGGAAGCATTTTCACAATGGGCAGTTACACGGCGGGACAGCTTCTCCGCGCGGAAGGCTCGGTAAAGCAGTCGATAGTCGGAATGATTGTCGGAACAATTACGAACATCGTGCTCGACCCGATCTTCATCTTTACACTCGATATGAAGATCTCCGGTGCGGCTATTGCGACGATACTCGGCAACGCGGTGAGCCTGCTTGTATCGCTGGCGTTCTATACTGCGAAGAAAACTCTGTTGCGACCTGACATAAAGTATATCAAGCCGACAGCAGAGATACTTAAAGAAATATTCTGGGTGGGGGTTCCCGCGACTCTCGAAACGCTTCTCACATCGGTGGCGTACATCGTCAACAACAATCTCGCTATCGCGTATGGCGCGCTGACAGTCGCAGCCATGGGCTTAGCGCAGAAGATAATGTCGCTTGGCAACTACATTTATCAGGGCTTTGCGTCCGGTACACAGCCAATAATGGGCTATAACTACGGAGCTAAGAATTATCCTCGAATGCTGAATGTTCTCAAATCAGGTATTATGGTGGTAAGCTGCACAGAGCTGTTTGTTATGGCTGTTTACGCTATCGCTGCACCGCTGCTTATCGGGATATTCACCGATACAGCCGAGGTCATTGAGACAGGCAGCATGGTACTTCGCACGATAATGTTCATTCTCCCGTTTGTCGGTGCGGTCTCGATGTGCAGAATGTCATTTCAGGCTATGGGAAAGCCCGTGTATGCATTTGTGATAACTCTTGTCCGCCAGCTTTTCCTGTATGTGCCTCTGCTCCTGCTGTTCGACAAGATATTCGGTTTTAACGGAATGATCTGGGCGCAGCCGGTAACGGAAGTAATAATGATGACAGTCTCGGTATGGTTGCTGTACAGGACGATAAAGAAAGAAGAAATAAGTCAGGGAGATGTGAGGCAATGAAAAAAGCATTAAAGATAATCGGAATAGTTTTACTTTCTATTCTGATATTAGTTGTCCTCTTTCTATTAACTGTATTCATTTACAACCAGATAATGCTGAATAACGAAAAGTCATTATTTAATGATCATCCCGGTGAAATGGTTGAGATCGACGGACATAATATGTGCATATACACCGAAGGAGAGGGCGAGCATACATTGGTATTTCTTTCGGGCTCGGGAACCGCTTCTCCCATACTCGACTTCAAAAGCCTGTACAGCCGGTTATCGGGAGAGTATAAGATAGTTGTTATTGAGAAATTCGGCTATGGATTCAGCGATATAGTAGATGAAGAAAGATCATTTGATACGATACTCAGACAGGATAGAGAAGCTCTTTCAAAAATGGGTATCGAAGGCCCGTTTATTCTGTGTCCGCACTCTATGTCCGGACTTGAAACAATACTCTGGGCGCAGGAATATCCGGATGAGATCGAAGCGGTTGTCGGCCTAGATATGGTGCTCCCGCGTACCTATGACGATTTCGATTTTGACAGCATATACAGGTTCGAAAAGCTGGCTGCTCTTGCAAGAGATCTGGGTCTTATCAGGTTCTACTATTCGGACGGTTCGCTGCCCTCCGAGCTTTCAAAAGAAGAAAAGAAACTATATCGTGCGATTGCCTGCAAAATAGCCGTCAATGTTGATATTATAAACGAAGGACAGGCTATTACCGATGCTGTCAGAGAGATCGACAGCAAACCGAAGCCCGATGTACCGATGATAATGTTTGTTTCTGACGGAACAGAGGTCAAAGGTACCGACTGGATCGAAAAACATTATGAATATGCGTCTGACTTGACAAATGCAAAGGTGATCGAACTTGGCTGCGGACACTACGTCCATAACTTTAAGCAGGATCAGATTAGCTTAGAAATGAAAGAGTTTATCAATGCGATGTGGGGAGCTGAAAGCTGAGATATGGATAAAAATACAATATGAAGAAATCTTGATCAACAACAAAGCCCGCATACGGTTTTCTTCTCCATGAAGCGGATAACACCAT
>CAMOXW010000136.1 GCA_946629405.1 uncultured Ruminococcus sp. | reverse complement strand
GCTGTAACATCACGGAGACTGTCAGCCTTGCACATTATCATAGCAAGACGGTCAAGACCTATGCCCATACCGCCGTGAGGAGGTGCAGCATAACGGTAAGCATCGACAAGGAAGCCGAATTTTGCCTGTATTTCTTCATCTGTCATGCCGAGAGCCTCGAACATTTTCTGCTGTAGCTCAAAGTCTGTGATACGCATTGAGCCGCTTGACAGCTCAGTGCCATTGAGAACAAGATCCCAGGCTTTTGCACGGACGTTCGCTGGGTCTGTGTCAAGGTATTCCAGACACTCCTCCATAGGCATAGTGAACGGATGATGTGCAGCGACCCATGTATTGCTGTCCTCATCGAACTCAAAGAATGGCATTTCAGTTATCCAGAGGAAGTTGTACTTGTCCTCGGGGATTATGTCCAGACGCTTTGCGCAAATAAGACGCAGTGCGCCAAGAGTTGAAAGCACTGTCCTGGTCTTGTCCGCACAGATGAGAACGAGGTCGCCTTGATGAGCATCAAGTGCAGCACATATCTTTTCAAGGTCCCCGTCTGCAAGGAACTTCTTGAACGAACAGTTAGGCTCATCGGCCCAGCGTATGTAAGCGAGTCCCTTTGCACCGATACCCTTTGCATGTTCAACGAGCTTGTCGATCTCCTTACGGGTATATACAGCAGCACCGTTCCTGACGTTTATAGCGCGGACTGTACCGCCGGCAGCAACAGCATCGTTAAATACCGGGAATTCAATGCCATTTACGGTATCTGTTATATCTGTTATCTCAAAGCCAAAGCGTGTATCAGGCTTGTCAGAGCCATAGCGGTTCATAGCGTCCGCAAAGGTTATCCTCGGGAGCGGTGTAGGAACGTCCACGCCCATTACTTCCTTGAATACACGCTGAATGAAGCCTTCAACGCACTGCTGAATATCCTCGGCATCAACGAATGACATTTCGAGGTCTATCTGGGTGAACTCTGGCTGACGGTCAGCACGGAGGTCTTCATCGCGGAAGCAGCGTGCAAGCTGGATATAACGGTCATAGCCTGCTATCATTAGAAGCTGCTTGTATATCTGCGGAGACTGCGGGAGTGCGTAGAACTTGCCCTGATGAACTCTTGAAGGTATGAGATAATCTCTTGCACCCTCGGGGGTAGACTTCATCATCATGGGAGTTTCAATCTCGAGAAAGCCGTTTTCATAGAAGTATTCACGGGTTACTCTTGCTATCTCATGGCGCTTGATGATATTCTCCTGGAGCGGAGCTCTTCTGAGGTCAAGATATCGGTATTTGAGTCTCAGTTCCTCGTTGACCTTGGTCTCATTAGTGATCTCGAACGGCGGTGTCTGAGCCTTTGCGAGTATTCTGAGGTCGGTAACGAATATCTCGATATTACCGGTCTTTAGCTTGTCATTCTTGCTTTCGCGCTCGCGTACCTGACCCTTGGCCATAATGACGTATTCGCTCCTGCAAGAAGCTGCCTTTTCAAAAATAGCGGGCACGGTAGTCTCATTGAAAAGAAGCTGTACAACGCCTGTCCTGTCTCTCAGAACAAGGAAAATAACGCCGCCCTTGTTTCTTATACGTTCAACAAATCCTCCGACAACGACCTCGCTGCCGATCTCAGAAACGTCGCCGCAGTAATGCGTGCGCTTCAAGCCCTTCATACTGTCTGCCATTTTAATTATCCTCCCCTGTGAATGCAAACATGGACTTATTATCTTCATCCATAACATTCAGCATTTTATTGAAGTATATCTCCTCGAAAACGTTTACAAACCTGTCATCGAGCCTTATCTGTGTTTCTTCGCCGCTTTCCATTTCCTTCAGCTTTGCAGTGCCTTCGCCGAGCTCGTTGTCTCCGAGGACAATGGTGAACGCTGCACCTATCTTGTTAGCGTACTTCATCTGAGCCTTCAGACCGCGCTGCATGAGGTCAAATTCGGCGAAATATCCGTATTCACGGAGTTTGGCAGATAATCCCATAGCCTTTTCAAGTGCAGCATCGCCCATAGTTGCGAAATATATATCACATTTCTTAGGTGCGATGAACTGAGCTCCCTGCTTTTCCATAACGAGAAGCAGTCTTTCGAGGCCCATGCCGAAGCCGAGAGCGGGAACTGACTGTCCGCCGAGCTGCTCGATGAGACCGTCGTATCTTCCGCCGCCGCAGACAGTACCCTGAGCACCGATCTCTGTGGTTACAAATTCAAATACAGTTTTCGTGTAATAATCAAGTCCACGCACTATCTTCGGGTCAATAGTATATTCGATACCGAGCTGGGTAAGGTACTTCTTGAAATTTTCAAAGTGACTGCTGCATTCCTCGCATAGATAATCGAGAATAACGGGGGCATCCTTGCTTATCTCTTTGCATATCGGGCTCTTGCAATCGAGTATTCTCATAGGATTCTTGACCAGCCTTTCCTGACAGGTCTCACAGAGCTCGTCCTTTTTGGCTTCATAATAAGTTCTGAGTGCAGCGTGATATTTTGCACGGCAGACCGGACATCCTATTGAATTGATACGAAGCTCGATATTTTTAATTTCAAGTCGGTCAAGTATCTTTTTAGCGAGCGAGATCACTTCTGCATCCGCAGCAGGAGACTGGCTGCCAGCCATTTCAACGCCGAACTGGTGAAATTCACGCAGACGACCAGCCTGTGGTCTTTCGTGGCGGAAGCATGAAGTTATATAGTAAACTCTCTGTGGAAGTGCTTCATTGAGCAGACCGTTCTGGAGCATCGAGCGTATAGCGCCGGCGGTCCCTTCAGGGCGCAGCGTGAATTTTGTTTCCTTCGCCATAACGGTATACATTTCCTTCTGTACAACGTCAGTGGTCTCGCCTACTGAGCGCAAGAAAAGGTCGGTATTCTCGAAAGTAGGAGTACGGATCTCCCCGAATCCATAGGACTCAGCAGTCTCACGCGCGATCTTTTCGACAGTGTGCCATTTGTGTGCATCCCTGGGAATGACATCTTCTGTACCGTTTGGTCGTTTTATGTTTATTGACATATTTTTTTCAGCCTTTCATAAAAAAATGAGTAAATCGCTGTTCGCTCATTACATGAAAATTGTCCCAATTAAGGGACAATTAAAGTTTCAGATACCAGGTGTACCGACCTCTCGCCAGTCAAGATCTCCTCTTTCGAGTGCAAGGATCAGTGGTTCGGCAGTCGCAATATTTGTTGCTACAGGGACGTTATGAACATCGCACAGTCTGAGAAGGTTCATGCCGTGATAATCAGTAGCCTTTGGATTGATCGGGTCTCTGAAAAACAGGAGCACATCAACTTCATTACATGAAAGAAGCGCCATGATCTGTTCAGCGCCGCCCTGTCCGCTGAGGTATCTTTTTATCGGCAGACCTGTAGCTTCGCTTACCTGTTTGCCAGTAGTATTTGTAGCTATAAGCGTATGCTTTGAAAGAATACCGCAGTAGGCGCTGCAGAACTGGACCATCAACTCTTTCTTTGCATCGTGTGCAATGATTGCAATCTTCATAAATGACATCCTCTCTCCGGTTACGGTAAATATTATATCAATTGTATCATGTAAAGTGACAATGCTGGTATTTTATAATGATTTTAATTATTAAAGGTGAGCGGCACGAATTCCCCGCCAAGGCGCTTTGAAATAGCATCGAAAGCTTTGAGAGCCTCAGAATCTGTAGGGATAGGATTGCCCTTGCCTGTCGCAACAGTCATCTTGAAATCATCCGGAATGACACCGATCAGTTGTATGCCTACCTTATCGATTATCTCATCGAGGTTTGCAACAAGCGAATTGCCTATGACCTTTTTGCTTACTTTGTTGATAATAAGGCGCTGGCTCTTATTGCCTCTGTTGTAGAACTCATCTGACATAAGGCTTGCATCGCGGATGCAGACCTGATCCGGTGTTGAAACGACCAGAATAAGGTTAGACTGTTCAACTATATCGAATACATGGGAATTGATACCTGCACCGGTATCAATGATTATGTACTCAAAATACTTCTTTACCGCGCTGCAAATATCAGCGATCTGATCTGCGCTTACAGGAGTAAGTGTCTTGGGAGCACAGAGGAGACTGAGGTTACTTGCCATAGGAACCTGTGCTACTGCATCGAGGGCTTTTTTCTTGCCGTTCAGGACCTCACCGAGGTCGTGCTGGATACTGTTCTCCATGCCGAACATGATATCAAGACAGCGCAGACCGAAGTCGAGCTCTATGATAAGTGTACGGTGTCCCTGCTTTGCAAGAGTATAACCGAGCCCGGCACATACCGTTGATTTGCCGGTGCCTCCCTTTCCTGAAGTAACCGCTATGATCTTAGCCATTTTATTTCCTTTCCGATATCCGCAAGCCAGAGCAGTATAGCTGCTGAACGGCACCGGATTCTGCAAAAAATATAAAAATGTATTGGACAGCACACAGCATAGTGCTGCAATAATACTCTAATATATATTATAGCATAAAAAGCCTGCTTTGTCAAAGAAGTTTTTGGTGAAAAACATAAAATTGTGAATATTAGCACTTTTGCGTACTGTTAATTGTACATTTCGTACAAAAAGCAATTTATATAAAGAGATGTACTTAATTGATTTTTCATCTTGATACATATCAAACGACAAAAAATTTGACACTTACCATAATTATTTTACCATGTCCGGTGGCTTTTGTCAATATGGATCCGACCATATATTGCTGAATTATATAGTTTTTATGCTCTCATAGCACAATGATCATATCTCTCGCCTGTCCGGTGTGTAATCTGCTGAAAAGTCCGTGAATACAGCTGTACCGTTTATCGCATAAAGCCCGGTCATCACCCCGGTAAAGCCCGACGCGACCTCGCTTGAAAGGTATTTGGTCTGAGCAGTGCCAAGATCGAAGCAATTTCCGCAGTTTTCAGCGTAGAAATGGTAAACGAAATTGTTCATCTCGATCCTGAGCGCAGCACTGCTTCCCTTTATCGGGATCTTGTGCTGTATGTGCTTGATATCGCCTATATTCAGCTTCAGAATAACACTTGAAACCGTCCCGTCAGAGCTGACTGCAAGGTCGTAGTGCTGCTGTTCATCCATAAAAAGTGTGATGCCGGCTTCTCCGTGCCTGATATCCACATCGACTTTTAAAGTACCGCAGAAATCCTTCTGACGCAGGGCAATGAATGTAGGCGAGGCTATATCATCAAGCGTGACATCAGTCCCATGGAGAATGAATCTTTCATCACTGAGTTCATAGTTTTCACTCACCGGATGACGCAAATAGCACCAGTCTATCTCCGGAGAAGTATCGACGAAGCTCCAGATGTTCTTCCTATTCTGCGTAAATTCGCCGGATATCTCATATTGTTCCCTTGTGGTACCATCTGTTCCGGCAGCAAACCATCCGTCCGGCGTGAATCTGACCGGGGTCATGAAGACTTCCCTGCCGAGATGATGATAGGGCATCCACTGGCCTGTCTGGCGGAATCCGAGGTGAACAACGTGCCACTCACCTGCTTTATCCTGAATAAGGTCTCCGTGACCAACGCCTTGTATCATGAATCCTCCGAGGTTACGGTTCGTGAGGACCGGATTAAGTGGATATCCCTCAAAGGGACCCCATACCGAGCTGCTTCTCGCATATGTTATCATATGTCCGTACTCAGTACCACCCTCGGCAGCCATAAGATAATATTCACCGTTTATTCTGTACATATGCGGGGATTCAAGATAGCGCCCGCCTGAACCCTTCCATATGGTGCGCGACGGTGAAAGCTTTTTTCCAGTAGATATGTCGATTTCACATTGTGTTACGCCGTTGTTTCCCTCGTCGTCGGTTCCGTTGCTGATGAAATAAGCGTGACCTTCATCAAAGAAAAGTGATGGATCTATGCCGTCCTGTTCAACGTATAGAGGATCAGACCACTCGCCGCTGATATCGCTGGTCGTAATGTAGAAGTTCTTGTTTACGGAAGTATTTGTTGTGACCATATAGAAAATGTCGTTGTTATAGCGTATCGTCGGTGCATAGACACCTGCTGAGCTACTGGCACCTTCAAGCATTACCTGGCTTTTTCTTGTAAGGCAATAGCCGATCTGATTCCAGTTTACAAGATCGTCGCTTTCAAAGAGCGGTACACCTGGGAAATACTGGAACGAGCTGCATACCATGTAGTATTTTCCATTGGCTGTGCAAACGCTCGGGTCGGGATAGAATCCTCTGAGAACCGGGTTCTTGTATATCATCATAAACTCCTGTCTTCCGCAATATGTCTAATTCCTGCGGAGCGTATTATATGTATTTATTATAAAGTTTTCCGTTGTGATTGTCAAGGTGATAAAGAAAAAAGGAGACTGGCAGTCTGCCAGCCTCACACTGAATACTATTTGACCTTATAGCCTGCTCCAATAACGGCATTTCTCAGAACTTCCGGGGCAGCCGGCGCCGAAAGCCTGACTACAGCCGTGCCTTTTTCATGACTAACCTGCGCAGAGATGACCTCCGGGACTGCTTCAAGAGCTGTCCTTACCCTTGCCTCACAGTGACCGCACATCATTCCCTTTATCTTCAGGGTGACAGTATCGCCGGCATCTTCCTGAGGTGTGTTCTTACCATACAGCCTTACAAGATTCAGCCTGAGTGCATTCGTGACCACACAGAAACTTGAAAGGCTCATTGCCGCCGCCCCGAACATCGGGTCGAGCTTCCAGCCGAACAGACTGATATATGCACCTGCGGCAAGAGGGATACCTATAACGTTATAGATGAACGCCCAGAACAGGTTCTCACGGATATTTTTAAGGGTCGCACGACTAAGAGCGATAGCTGCCGGAACATCTGTCAGGCGGCTCTTCATAAGAACTACATCTGCTGCATCTATAGCGATATCTGTACCTGCTCCTATTGCGATGCCTGTATCTGCTGCTGCAAGAGCCGGTGCATCGTTTATACCGTCGCCTACCATAGTTATCCTGCCCTTTTCACGGAGCTTCCTGATCTCCTTTTCCTTACCGTCCGGCATTACACCTGCGATCACCTCGTCAACGCCTGACTGAGCACCTATTGCTTTAGCGGTGCGTTCATTGTCACCGGTGAGCATAACAACGCGGATACCCATGTCCCTGAGCCGGCGGATAGCATCGGCGCTGTCCTTTTTAATAACATCAGCAACAGCTATGATACCGGCAAATCTGCCGTTTTCAGCAAAATAAAGCGGAGTTTTTCCTTCCTCAGAAAGCTTGGCAGAGCACTCTGAGATACGATCAGGAATATTGGCATACCCTCTTATGAATCTGCTGCTGCCGCCAATAAGCTGAGTGCTGCCGTGCATTGCGGTAAGACCGTTTCCGGCAACTGCCCTGAAATCTGAAACTTCATAAGGAATGATACCGTCAGTCTCGCCTTTTTTGAGGATAGCCCTGGCAAGCGGATGCTCGCTGCGGCGTTCAAGGGAATAGGCAAGCTCCATGAGCCTGCGCTCGTCAAATCCTTCTGCGGGGATGATATCCGTGACCTCAGGCTGACCTGATGTGATAGTTCCGGTCTTGTCAAGAGCAACGACCCTGGTCTTTCCCAAACTTTCAAGGGATACAGCCGTCTTGAAAAGTATGCCGTTCTTCGCACCAACACCGCTGCCGACCATTATTGCGACCGGAGTGGCAAGTCCAAGTGCACAGGGACAGCTTATAACAAGCACTGAAATGGCTCTGGCAAGCGAAAATCCGATGCTTTTGCCTATTATGGTCCACACACCGAAGGTGATAAGGGCGATCACTATGACTGCCGGGACAAATATTCCCGAGACCTTGTCGGCGATCTTGGCAATTGGTGCCTTGGTAGCAGAGGCATCACTGACGAGCTTTATCATCTGCGAAAGTGTCGTGTCCTCACCTACCCTTGAAGCCTCGCATTTAAGGTAGCCTGACTGGTTTATGGTAGCCGCTGAGACCTGCGAGCCCTGCTCCTTATCAACAGGTATGCTTTCTCCTGTGAGTGCGGATTCATTGACCGCGCTGCTGCCTTCTATAACGATACCGTCAACAGGGATGCTCTCCCCGGGGCGGACAGTGAATATCTCGCCCTTTCTGACCAGTTCTGCCGGTATGGTGACTTCTTCGCCGCCGCGTATGACGGTCGCAGTATGCGGGGCAAGCTTCATAAGACTTTTCAGTGCGTTCGTGGTCTTGCCCTTGGAACGCGCTTCGAGCATTTTCCCGACGGTTATAAGCGTCAGTATCATTGCAGCGGACTCGAAATAGAATTCGTTCATATAGTCCTCAACTGCCGACAAATCGCCCATCATCTGTGCGTTTGTCATCGCAAGAAGTCCCCACACACTGTATACGAACGAGGACATTGATCCGAGCGCAACGAGTGTATCCATATTCGGAGCACGATGTATAAGCCCCTTGAAGCCGTTTATGAAGAATTTCTGGTTTATTACCATTACTATTCCTGCAAGGAGCATCTGCATGATACCCATCATCACATGATTCCCGTCCATGAATGACGGCAGCGGAGCACTGAACATCATATGGCCCATTGATATATACATAAGCAATGCGAGAAATCCGAGCGATGCAAGAAGTCTGCGTTTCAGCACAGGCGTTTCCCTGTCCGCAAGTTCATCTGCAGAGCCAGAAGACGTTTCTGCCCGAGCTTCGCTGCCCTTGACAGAAGCTCCGTAGCCGACCTCTGTAACGGCTCTGATTATCTCCTCATCTGCAGCGCTTCCCTCGACACCCATAGAATTCGTCAGGAGGTTCACAGAGCATGATGTAACACCCTCTAACGAGGATACAGCTTTTTCTACCCTTGCACTGCACGCCGCACAGCTCATACCTGTAACGTTGAAATTTTTCATTGAACTTCCTCCTTTGATATTCATTATATCACTATATCAGGACAAAGTCAATTAGCCTCGGCTAACAATTTTTTCGTTATGTTTAACTAAAATCCCTCCTCTCCTGCCGCCATTATTTCCCCGATGCGGTATTGCAAAATAATCCAATTAGTGTTATAATGTTATGTATAAAAAGATATCCAGGAGATGCAATATGAACAATAATTACTATTCCAACCAGATCAGCTCTATCGTGAACGAGGTAAAAAAGGCTGTTATCGGCAAGGACGCTATCGTTATCAAGGTACTGCTCGCCATTCTCTGCAAGGGTCATGTGCTCATAGAGGACATCCCCGGCGTCGGAAAAACTACGCTTGCGCTTGCCTTTTCTAAAGCGCTTTCACTTGAACACAACCGTATGCAGTTC
>CAMOXW010000135.1 GCA_946629405.1 uncultured Ruminococcus sp. | reverse complement strand
GTAAAGGCTATCGCTGACGGCAAGGTTGCTAAGTACGTTACTGACTTCGCTGATGACGTTGTTCTCGGCGTTGATGATGTTATCGTTCTCCCACACCTCGGTGCTTCAACTCCCGAGAGTGAAGATAACTGCGCTGTTATGGCTGCTGAGGAGCTCATCGACTACATTGAGAACGGCAATATCAGAAACAGCGTAAACCTCCCGAATGCTTCTATGGAGGCTCAGGGCACAAAGATCTGCGTTATCCACAAGAATGTGCCTACAACTATCGCTTCCATCACAACTGTTGTCGGCAACGAGGGTATCAACATCGAGAATATGGTAAACGCAAGCAAGAAAGACTTCGCTTACACAATGCTCGACGTTATCGGCGATATCCCGGCTTCTGTCGAGGGCAAGATCAATGCTGTTGACGGCGTTATCCGCGTAAGGATCATCAACAAGTAATTGCAGAAAAAATCAAGCCTGACCGTTAAGGTCAGGCTTTTTTGCGTTCAGGCAAAGTCAAATTCATCCTTGTTCTTTTTCTTGAACTCCTCGAATACCTCACCGAGCAGCTTTTCATCGTCAACTGATATAAAATCATCGGACTCAGGCTCCTCACCGGGGATTATCTCAAGGATAACGACCTCATCGTCAGTCTCATCGAAGGGGAGAAGCACAGCGAACAGGCGCTCATTATACTCAATGGTGTCAAGTATCTCGAAGGAAATGTCGTTGCCGTCATCGTCGGTCAGGGTTATGTAATCGGCGTTATCCTCGTCGATATCCTCAAAGTCAACTTCGTTAAAATCGCTCATGGTATTACCTCCAAAATCAGTATGATTTATTGTAACATATATCATGTGAAAAATCAAGCTTTTTTAGCAGGAAGCGTGTCAAAAGCACTTACTTGCGTCTGATGCGGCGGTTTACAGCCTCAATTCACTCTCTCGTTCCGTCGGAACTGCTTAGGGGTCATGCCGTAATACTGACGGAATATCTTGCCGAAGTAGCTGATATGGTTAAAGCCGCAGGCAAGACAGACCTCTGTGATCTGCATATCAGTATTTATCAGCAGGTCAGCGGCAGCCTTCAGCCGGTACTCTATCAGATATGTGACCGGCTGCTTGCCTATCATGCTGCGGAAACACCGGAAACACTCGCTCTTGCTGATATTCGCAGACCGGGCTATCTCATCAACAGTCAGGTCGCTCCGGAAATTATCGTGGATGAACGAGAGCATATCCTTCAGCCGGCTCTCGGAAAGGGTGTTCGACTGCTGGTGTGCGGAGGTGCTCCTGCTGATATTTATATTCACCGCAAGCTCATACCAGAGCCCTGCGATAATGTTCCTGCACCTCAGCTCATAGCCCCATTCCCGGCTCATGGAGAGGGTAAATAATTCTCTGAGGGATGAGAGTATCCCTGCCTGCCACCCGATCTTTCCGGAGAGCCGCAGCCCCTTCAGGGAGGCGTCATTCACTATTGGGTCAACATAGCGTGAATAAATGAGGTCGCCGCCGCAGTCACCGATAAATTCGGGCATGAAGCAGACCGTTATCATATGCGGGAACTGTCCGGTTACAGCGGGACGTTCCATGTGCATGATGTTGGAGTTGATGAAGAAACCGTCGCCCTCGCAGACCTCGATCACGGTGTCATTTATGCAGCAGCTTACCCGTCCTTCGAGGACTATCGCTATCTCGATCTCAGGGTGCCAGTGCCAGTCGATCATATTGTTGGAGTACCAGCTGAAATCGTTTTCGTATATCCTCATTGGGAAGCCTGGAGTGCCGTGAAGGGCTGCTTCTCTGAACCTCAGGTCACGCGAGGGGTCTGTTCCAGACTGTGCGTTAGCCATTGTATCGCTCCTTGACATTATAGTTATAGTTTCTGGTGAATTTTTGATAGAATACTGCCGCATTTGATGATATCATTATATCAGATATTAACGTTAAAGTCAAGGCGAGGAGCCTCGCGGGTTTCCACGTCGCCGCTCGTAAAATCGCTCTGTTATCGCAAGCGGCTGCTTCGCTGATCGCTCACGGAATCTTTTTTGATCCGTCCGCGCAATCGGACACAACAATTCCGGATCCCGCATTGAGTAAAGCGTTATGAAAGGAGTTTTACTATGAAGATCTCAGACGGATTCTGGCTGAACAAGCCGGGCTGCAATGTCAGCTACGCTACCCAGATGTACGACATCGAGGCGGATGACCGTTCGGTAACGGTCTACGCGACAAACCAGTGGATAGGCAACAGGGGCATGACTTTAGGCGGTCCTATGCTCACGATAACTTTCACCTCTACCCTCAGAAACAGCATCAAGGTCACTATCGAGCACTTCTCCGGCACACTTAAAAAGTCCCCCTCGTTCACCCTCTATGAGGATAAGGACTTCAAGCCGCAGGTTGTTAAAAAGGACGGCGGCTATGAGCTCATCTCCGGCGAAACTAAGGTGAAAATAGGCTCTCAGGGAGGCGGCTGGGACATTTCCTACTGGTACGGCGACAAGCTTCTCACTAAGTCAGGCTGGCGCACGACCTCCGTTATCGAGCAGGAGGAGTGGGCAAGAAATAACATCACAGCCGCTCAGTCAGGCTCACGCTTTTTCGCAAAGTCCGACAGCGGCGAGAGTACCTATATCCGCGAAATGCTCAATATATCCGTTGGAGAGTACATCTACGGCTTCGGCGAGAAGTTTTCAGCCTTTGTCAAGAACGGGCAGACCGTTGAGGTCTGGAATAACGACGGCGGCACCTGCTCTGAGCAGAGCTACAAGTCCATACCCTTTTACGTTTCTTCGCGCAGCTACGGCGTTTTCGTCAACCACCCCGAGCTTGTCTCCTTCGAGGTGGCAAGCGAGACAGTATCAAAGACAGCATTCTCTGTTCAGGGACAGCGCCTTGAATACTTCCTGTTTGGCGGAAATACCGTTGCGGATGTTCTGAGCAGATATACCGACCTCACCGGAAAGCCTGCGCTTCCCCCGGCTTATACCTTCGGACTGTGGCTTTCGACCTCGTTCACCACAAGCTACGATGAGGAGACCGTGACCTCTTTCATCGACGAAATGGAACGCAGGGACATTCCCCTCGACGTTTTCCACTTCGACTGCTTCTGGATGAAGGAATTTGAGTGGTGCAGCTTTGAATGGGACAAGCGGATGTTCTCCGACCCTAAGGCAATGATCTCTCGCCTGAAGGAAAGAGGACTGAAGGTCTGCGTCTGGATAAATTCTTACGTCGGACAGCGTGCGCCGGTATTCGCTGAGCTTGCCGAAAAAGGCTACTTCATCAAAAACAAGGACGGCTCAGTCTTCCAGACCGACCTCTGGCAGCCGGGACTTGCTATCATCGACTTCACCAACCCGGGTGCGCGTGAATGGTATGCTTCAAGGATAAGAGAGCTTGCTGAGCTGGGAGTTGACGCAATAAAGACCGATTTCGGCGAGCGTATCCCCACGGATGTGGTCTACTTCGATGGCTCTGATCCCTACAAGATGCACAATTACTATACTTATTTGTATAACAAGACCGTTTTCGAGGCTCTGAGCGACATCAAGGGAATGAACAACGCCTGCCTGTTCGCACGCTCTGCAACTGTCGGCGGACAGCAGTTCCCGGTACACTGGGGCGGCGACTGCTTCTCGAACTACGATTCTATGTGGGAGACCCTCCGCGGCGGACTATCGCTGTGTCTTTCGGGATTCGGATTCTTCTCACACGATATCTCAGGCTTTGAGGCTACCGGTACTCCCGACCTCTACAAGCGCTGGACTGCCTTCGGACTTATGTCTACACACTCCCGCTATCACGGCAACAGTTCCTACCGTGTTCCGTGGAACTTTGACGAGGAGAGCTGCGATGTCTCCAGGCACTTTGTAAAGCTGAAGGGCAGGCTCATGCCTTATCTCTTTGCAAATGCTGTAAATACGCATAAGACCGGTGTTCCGATGATGAGAGCGATGGTAGTTGATTTCAGCTATGACCGAACAGCTCTGCCGGTCGATACCCAGTATATGCTTGGCGAAAATCTGCTCGTTGCACCTGTATTCAACGAGGAGGGCGTGTGCGAGTTCTACCTCCCGACCGGCGGCACATGGACAGATATCCAGACCGGCGAGCAGCTTGCAGGCGGAAGCTGGTACACAAGGACCTATGATTATTTCGGTATGCCGCTTTTTGCAAAGCCGGATTCTATCATAGTTTACGGCGACTATAAGAACCACGCCGAGTACGACTATGCGGACAATATGAAGATCGTTGTATACGGTCTTGAGGACGGCCATACTGCCGAGGCTAAGGTCTATGACAAGGACGCGAACCTTGCCGCTGAGATAAAGGCAGTACGCTCCGGTGATGAGATAACCGTTACGGTTACCGGCACCGACAAGCCCTACACCGTTGAAAGCGCGCAGGGACTTGCAATAAAGTAAAAAAACATGGGGCGATATCCAACATCGCCCCTTTTTAATGGGCAAATAATGTGGTCAGCGGATTCCGGCGGGACGGATTTAAAGTTTGCTGCCGTGGCAACGTCAAGCTGCCGCCTTGACAAGATAGCGCTTATGTGGTATAATATCAGGGTAAAAGCTGTGCTCAAAGGCGAGTACAGTATTTCAAGGAGGTATTTCCATATGGGTAAATTAAGGATCGGTATTGCAGGCTACGGCAACCTCGGCAGAGGCGTTGAGCTTGCTATCAGACAAAATGACGACATGGAG
>CAMOXW010000134.1 GCA_946629405.1 uncultured Ruminococcus sp. | reverse complement strand
CGAGGTAAGAGCTCACCAGGATACAGGAGACTGTATCGCTATGTAAACCCTATCCGATGCAACGTCTATTGGTATCATGCGTCATAACGTCTGCTCGGCGGACGTATGGTAATGGCGGCTACAGCTTACCGGCGACGGTAAGCGCAGATAAATTACCGCACACGACAGAACCCGGCTTATCGGTCTGGTCATTTAATGAAAAACCGCAGTAATCATACTGCGGTTTTCATTTTATATTGTCAGTCACGCCACAATTTCCGGTATGCGAAGCAGGTGAGGTTCTCGGATTTTTTGAACTGTCTTGCAAAGTAGCTTTGGTCGTTGAAGCCGCACATATGCGCTATCTCCTCAACTGACCTGTCAGAAAAACGCAGGAGCTGCTTTCCGTAATTTATGCGCGAGGTAATGATATGCTGGAAGATGGTCATACCGTAAATTTTTTTATACTCCCGGGTAAGGTAGAACTTGCTGATATAGAATTCGGAGGAAAGCTGCTCAAGTGAGATATCCTCGCTGAAATGCTCCGAAACGTAGTTATGTACTGCGCTTAGCTTTTGGCGGAGTGCGGAGTCATACTGTTTGTCGCCGGAATCTGCGGCGAGAGCATAGGTCAGCAGCTCAACGATAAGCTTGGAGGTGATGATCTCTGCATTCTGGTCCTTCTGCTCGTTCACGGTGATTATCTCGCTTATAACAGCGATTACCTTATCAAAGCAAGCAGGGGAGAAGGTATTCTTTGAATGAGAGAGAAAGTAGTCATAATACTGCTGTGAGGAGCTGCCGTTGAAGTGTACCCAGTACAGCTCCCACGGGTCCTTGCTGGAGCTTTTGTAGAAGTGAGGTACACGGCAGTCGATAAAGAAGCAGTCACCCTTTGAGAGGGAATAGGTCTCGCCGGCGTAGGTAAGCTCACCATGTCCTCCGGCAACGGCAACGATGAGGAAGGAATCAAGATTTTCACGCTGAGTAGCTGTAGAATCGCCGGTCTTCATCCGCCCTGTCTCCTGAATGTAGAAGAACGCGCTTTTAGCCGAGGGGCTCGGGGTCGAGATTATCCTCTTTGTGAGCTTGTTTCTGAGGTTTTTGTTTTCACGCTGTTCCATAATAATAAACTCCTGTTTCGGTCTGTGAGGGCAGACCGATGATGTGAAATGAACAAGCCTGTCCGTGCCCAATGGACAGGCATACTTCAAAATGATTATATCATACCGGAAATGAAATGTCCATAGTTTCTGGAAAAATATTGCGTTTTTTTAGAAAAATATTGCTTACAAAATAACTATCGCAGCGATAACAGCTGCAGCTGCGGCAAACAGGGCAATACGGAACAGCCTTGACCTTGTCAGTTCATGCTTTTGTCTGCGTGGGACGAGCATTGAAATATAGTGCAGAGCCTCGTCCTCGGCGACCTCCTCGGGCAGCTCGCGGATATGAGGCTTTAGGTAGAATACCGCACGCTCGAAGTAAATACTGTCGGGGTTTTTGATCTCTATGATCTTCTTGTTGACGCCTTTTATCATACTGACCTCCTGAGATTTATTCAATGGTCAGTATTGACAGCTCAGGCAGGATTATTCATTTCTGCCGGAAATACTTCGTATGTAGTGGAAAAGGTACTGTTGAGCGATACCGGCATTCTGAGCGGCAAAATCCGGGAAACCGTCAGGGTAATACTGCTCGAGGACGCGCTTTATCCATACATCGACCGGGAAAGCCTCTGTCCGGTGCATACCGAACAGAAGGACGCATTCAGCGACTTTAGGACCTACTCCCTTTATCTCTTTAAGAGCAGCGCGGGCGGTGTCTATAGGCATCTCAGCTATCTCGGCAAGCGGAGAAGCTCCGGAATCAACACGCGAAGCAGCATCGCAGATATACTTTGCCCTGAAACCGCTGCGAAGGTAAGCAAGCGAATCAGGTGTTTCTGATGAAAGCTGCCGGGCAGCGGGAAAAATCCCTCCGTAATGATCACATAGTCTTCCGATAATGCCCTTTATACGCGGGATATTGTTATTCTGCGAGATTATGAAGGAAATGAGGCATTCCCAGCTGTCCTGCCTGAGGAGCCTGATACCGCCTGCAAAGCTGCACGCCTTTGACAGAGTTTCGTCCTCGGAGAAGCATCGTTTTAGCTCGGAATAGTTGGTGCTGAAGTCGAAATAGTCCACCCATTTTGCAAGGAATTTCTCCTCGGATGTATCGTGGAAAATAAACTCACCCGGCCGCAGCTGAGAGATCCTGAGACTGTCATTTAGAAAGCCCCCCTCATAGGTGCAGTCATAGCCGCTCTCTACCTTAGTCCAGCGGAAAGCCTGTCCGCAGTCGAGCGTCTCATCAAGATCAAAGTCGCTCTCAGATACTATTATATCGCTGCCTTTAACGCAATAATCCATTGCCTTTCACCTCATTAAAAATTTATTCGGTACAAAATACGTCAATGTACTTGATTTTTCTATTAAATTATACTAAAATAGAAGATATAATACAAGAGTTAGGAATGATTTTTTTGAAAAAAATTTTGATACTGACGGTTTCTGCGATCACTGCTGCATCGTTTGCGGGCGGATGCTCACTTAAAAAGACGGTCTCCAGCAAGTTGCCTTCGGAGCCCTCAACTTCCGCATCGGAACAGACCTCATCAGCCGTGCAGACTTTAACGGAACCCTCGCAGCTTGTTACAGCCCCGGAGGTAACTCCCTCAAAGCATGAGATCACTCCGGCTGAAGGCGTGTACGTCTATGATGAAGCGAAAGTATTCTCCTCAGACGCTTATAACGCCTGCAACGACTACGCCGAGGTGCTCTACGAAAAATATCTTATAAACGCAGCGGTCGTCACGACTGACGGACTTGAAGGGAATACTCCATATGAATACGCAGCTAAGGCTTATGAGGATATATACAGCGGCAGAGGCAGCGGACTTCTTCTCCTTATCAACAATGACACCGGCAGTGATTGTCTCTATCTGAGCGGGAGCTGTGAGACATACATTCCTTCCGACGCGCAGAATGAAGCCTTTTATTGGGCGACTGCCGAAATAGTGGACGGTGACTATAAGACCGCTGCTCTCAGGATACTTCAATTAGGCGAGAGGTGTCCCGAGCACGTTTTTGACAACGCCGGACTTCTTTCTATGCAGATAACAGGCGAGATCGAAAGGATACTCTCAGTCCCGGACAAGGATCTTGCGATACTGCTCACATCCAACAGCACTGACAGAACGAATGAACAGATACTCGAAGAGTATTATAAGCGTCGCTGCAAGGACGGCACTGGCATCATGGCAATGATAGATTCCCAGAGCGGAAAGGTGATCGTACACTCCTCTCAGACGATACCTTCAGAGCTCGGTTCTGCGCTTAAAAAGGCAAATGAAAGCGCGGCTGCAAAGGACTATGAGACTGCTGCAAGAACGATCGCGGAGGCACTTGCTGAATAAGGCATAAGCTTGCTGCCTGCTGCATATAATTTCAGGCGTAACAATACCCTCAGAATCTCAGGAGTTTAAAATGATAAGAAAAATAAATATTTCAGGCGAATGGGGCTTTACGCCCGATGAAGCGATGAATGGCTGCGGCGAAAGCTTTTCATATGCTTCGCCGGCAGATACCATCACCCTTCCCTCAACGACCTCTCTCTCAGGCAAGGGAAAGGATAATCCCCGGAAGGAGCTTTCATTTCTTACCGATATACATAAATATGAAGGCAATGCATGGTACTATAAGGAGGTCGAGGTCGGAGAGCTGGAAAGCGGAGCGTCAGCAGAGCTTTTTCTTGAAAGAACAAGGCTTACAGAGCTCTGGGTCAACGGCACATATGCCGGCAGCCGTGACAGCCTCTGTACTCCTCACAGATACGATATCACGCCATATATCAAAAACGGCACGGCAAGGCTTTGCATAAAGGTCTGCAACACCGGCTACCCGACAAAGGGCGGTCATATGACCTCACCGGACACACAGTCAAATTGGAACGGCATCACCGGTGAGCTATCGTTAAGGTTATACGATAAGTTATGTATACGCGATGTTCAGGCTTATCCGGATGTCGATAACGGAACTGTCACGCTGAGATTCAGGCTTTGCGGTGCGGATAAGGCGGAAATTTCAGTGTGGGGTGCTTCATCAGATCAGAAGATGATCGACCGCCGTACCTTCAGCGTCAGAGCCTCCGAACCGGAGATAGTTATGCCGCTCGGCGGTGATATTTCGCTGTGGAGCGAGCATACACCGGTGACATATACCCTGAAGCTTGTCTGTGAAGGTAGTCCGGACACAGCGACAGTAACCTTCGGAATGCGAAAGATCGAGACCCGAGGCCTCGGACTTTATCTCAACGGCAGCCGTATCTTCCTGCGCGGTAAGCATGACGGCATGGTTTTTCCTCTGACCGGTGCTGCTCCGACTACAGTAGAGGAATGGAGCAAAGTGCTTTCTATTGCAAAGCAATGGGGGATAAACCACTACCGTTTCCACACCTGCTGTCCGCCGGATGCGGCGTTTACTGCCGCAGATATCCTCGGGATATATATGCAGCCGGAGCTGCCGTTCTGGGGAACTGTTCACGATCCCGATGATGAGGAGTACAGCGAAGTCGAGCAGAAGTACCTCATCAGTGAGGGGAAACGTATGCTTAAAGAATTCGGCAGCCATCCGTCATTTGTGATGATGTCACTGGGCAACGAGCTGTGGGGAAGCGAGAAAAGACTGAACGAGATACTCGGAGAATATCGTACACTCGACAGCCGTCACCTTTATACTCAGGGCAGCAATAATTTCCAGTTCTACCCCATGCTCCTGCCGAATGACGACTTCTTCTCAGGCGTAAGGCTAAGCCGTGACAGGCTGATACGCGGCTCCTATGCGGCCTGTGACAAGCCCTTCGGATTTGTCCAGACGGATGAGCCGAATACCGTTCATTCGTATGACAGGCTCATAATTCCTCAGAACAGCAGCGATACATCTTGTTCGGACGGTGAGGATATCGAGATACAGTATGGTACGGGCGTGAAGAAGGTACACGTTCAGGAGGGAGAACATAGTCTTGTCCCCGACAGACCAGTCATTACTCATGAGGTTGGACAGTACTGCTCCTATCCTGATTTCGGAGAGATAGAAAAGTATACAGGACCGCTCAGACCTTACTATCTTGAAACGTTTGAAAAGCGTCTTGAAAAGAATGGAATGGCTGCTCAGGCTGAGATGATGCATATGGCGTCAGGACTGCTTGCATTTAACTGCTACAAGCTTGAAATAGAGGCTGCAATGCGTTCAGAGCACATCTCCGGCTTCCAGCTTCTTGATTTGCAGGATTTCCCGGGACAGTGCGTGGCACTTGTCGGGATGCTTGACCCGCTCATGGAGGAAAAGCGTTTCACAGCGAAGTATGATCTGCGGGAAAAGTGGCTGGGGTTCTGTTCGGATATAGTGATACTTGCAGAGCTTGAAAGCTTTGTCACAGCCGTCGGAGAAACACTAAGCATACCGGTGTGGATAAGAAATATGAGCGGCGGACCTCTTGAAGGAAAGCGCCTGTGCTGGTCGACAAATGAAGAACAGGAGAGCATTGATATCCCGGACGGACTGACCGGGCTCGTTAAGCTCTGTGACATAAGTTTTACGATCACATATGCCGGCTGTATAAATTTAGACTTCAGTATAATCGACCGTGAGGGGACACTTGCAGATAAGCCCTATGCCTGCAATGAATACTATATCTGGTCATACCGCAGACCAGAAAAAATAATAATCCCGGAAGGTGTATTTGAGGAGGACAGCCGGAGAGTTCACATGACATCTGATGCTGAAAAAGCAAGGTCTCTGCTTAGCAGAGGAGAAAGGGTATTATACCTTCCTGCTGAGCTTAAAAGCAGTATCCCGGGCACATACTGCACTGATTTCTGGTGCTATCCGATGTTCAGGAGCATATCAGAGAGCATGGGCAGGGAAGTACCGGCAGGGACGCTCGGACTGCTGATAGACAGCGAACATCCGGCGCTGTGCGGCTTTGAGAGCAGATTCTACTCAACTCCTCAGTGGTACAATATCGTCACTCATTCAAGCTGTGCAGTTCTTGACGAAGCACCTCCGGAGTATCGACAGATAGTTCAGGTGATTGACAATTTTGAGCGTTCTCACAAGCTTGGTATGCTTTTTGAGGCAAAATACGGCAGCGGCAGGCTCATGGTCTGCACCGGCCGCCTTTCAGAAATAACGGAAAGACCGGAGGTCCAGACGTTCATCCGCAGTATATTAAGATATATGCTCTCAGACAGCTTTGAGCCTGAGACAGAGCTTCCGGATGAGCTTACCGGACTGTGACAACAGATAAGGAGGAACTATGAGCGAAAAGGATTTTTATGTGGAGGTCATGGATAATCTCCCGGCGATAGGCAATAATGAGTCAATGAAGGAGCAGTTTGCTCAGACATTCTATGAGTTCCTGCAATTGCAGCATCTCTATGATTCGGCGATTGAAACTGTAAGGACCTATCTAAATATCCTTGACAGCGAATTCAGCGTCAAGTTCCAGCGAAACCCCATACACAACATAGAGAGCCGCCTGAAATCGCCTCAGTCGATAATCGGGAAGCTCCAGAAGAAGGGACTTCCGCTGACAACCGAATCAGCTCGGAAGAATCTTCTTGACATGGCAGGGATAAGAGTGACCTGCTGCTACATAAGCGATATCTACGCAATAGTTGAAATGCTGACAAGGCGGGATGATTTCGTGGGGATAAAGCAGAAGGACTACATAGCAAATCCCAAGCCAAGCGGCTACAGAAGCTATCATATGATCGTAAACGTGCCGGTATATCTCTCGACCGCCAAGCAGTACGCGCCGGTCGAGATACAGATAAGGACGATAGCAATGGATTTCTGGGCGAGCCTTGAACATCAGCTCAAATACAAGCCCTCCGCCGCGATAACTCCGGAGATATCCAATGAGCTCAGGGAATGTGCCGAACGCATAGCAGAGACAGATCTTCAGATGCAGAGGATATTCATGGAGATAAACGATATTGAATGACAGCCGTTTCTCGACATAATATCGCAGCAAAGCCCTTAAAAAGCCATGTTTGACCCGTTCACAATGCCTCTCCGGTGTGGTATAATCAAATGCAGAATAACAAAGGAGGAGCGGCATATGTTCGGAATGAGAAGAAGGATCAAAAAGGAGGTCCGGGACAGGACTGTATATATGGAGGTTTACGGCGACAACAAGATAATATACAGGGTCATTGCCGGAAAAACATGGCTCTACGGTGAGGAGGTACATACCTACGGTATCGAGGCTGAGGACAGGGCAAGCGGCGAGAAGGAGATCATCCAGGATTTTTCGCGGAATATCGAGGATGCAGTTGATTTTGCAGAAATGCTTATAAACTCAAGAGCACGTCCGAAGCAACTATATACAAAAGCCCTCGGATATCTGTGCGTTTCGATCTGACAGAAAAAATTTCTCAGGGGGTATGGACAAAACAGTCGATTTGTGGTAGAATTAGTTTACACCGCAGAAAGCGGAAAGAGAAAGGAGTGCCGGAAAATGGCAGAACTTAAATACGAGATCACAGAAAAAATCGGCGTTTTATCCGAAAACGCAAAGGGATGGACAAAGGAGCTCAACATGGTGAGCTGGAATGAACATGATCCCAAGTACGATATCCGCGAATGGTCACCGGATCATTCGAGAATGGGAAAGGGAGTTACACTTACAGCAGACGAGCTTGCAGAGCTCAAAGAGCTTCTCAAGGATGTTGACCTTGATTCATTTGAATAAGACCGGATATTCTGATAAGCGTGAAAGTCAGGCGAAAAGCCTGACTTTTTTCTTTGCGTATTGTTGTTTTATATCAATTATCGCGGATATGAGCATTATATTTTATAGTATAAGCTAATTGAAATCCGTCTAAATTTATTATATAATAGTATAGAATAAGAAAATGTATGCTGTAAAGGATGAAAACATGAAGGAAGTAAACAGAACAACTGACCAGCTTGGTACCGAGCCTGTCCGAAAGCTTATGGTGAAGTTTGCGATACCGAGCATCATAGGTATGCTTGTAGGAGCACTATACAACATAGTCGATCAGCTCTTTATCGGACAGAAGGTCGGAACGCTCGGAAATACCGCGACCTCTATCGCATTCCCTTTCACTACCGCGTGCATGGCTCTGGCACTCCTTTTCGGCATAGGAGGAGCTTCATGCTACAATCTTGCAATGGGAATGGGCGACAAGAAGCGTGCAGGCTATTATGTCGGCAACGCACTTACCATGCTGACAGTATGCGGAGTTTTCCTGATGGCTGTAACGCTCATCTTTCTTGATCCGCTTCTGAGGGCGTTCGCAGCTACGGATGACGTTATGCCGTATGCGGAGGACTATGTCGGAGTGACGGCGATCGGCTTCCCGTTCCTGATAATCTCGACAGGCGGCGGACACCTTATCAGAGCGGACGGCAGTCCGAAAATGACTATGGTATGCAACGTAACAGGTGCAGTGATAAATACTGTACTCGATGCAGTATTCGTTGTCGGTTTTGAGTGGGGAATGAAGGGCGCAGCGTGGGCAACTGTCATTGGTCAGGCGGTCTCGGCAGTGATAGTTATCGTCTATGTCCGTCATTTCAAAACCACAAAGCTCGAAAGGAAGCATTTTATCCCTGCGATGACGCATACAAAAAGAGTTACGATGATAGGAATGGCATCCTTCTTCAATCAGGTAGCAATAGCGATAGTCCAGATAGTGCTGAACAATTCTCTCAAGCACTACGGCGCACTTTCGACCTACGGTGCCGATGATCCTATCGCCTGTGCCGGCATAGTCATGAAGGTGAACATGATAGTTTTCGCAGTAGTTATAGGGCTTGCACAGGGCACACAGCCTATCGAGAGTTTTAACTACGGAGCAAGAAATTACAAGCGCGTAAAGCAGGCATACTGGCTCGCAGTCAAGGCGGGAGCAGCTATTTCCGTAGCAGCGTTTATCGGGTTCCAGCTATTCCCGCGAGAGATACTGAGAGTATTTGCGAATTCCTCTGCAAGCGACGGATACTACGAATTCGGTGCAAGGTTTTTCAGGATATTCCTATTCTTCACATGGATAAACTGCCTCCAGCCGATAAGCTCGACATTTTTCACCTCGATAGGTAAGTCGATAAAGGGCGTATTTCTTTCGCTGACGAGGCAGATAATATTTTTCATACCGATACTTCTGATACTCCCTCTGTTTTTCAAGATAAACGGTATACTCTATACCGGACCGATCGCAGACTGTCTTTCGGCGGTCGTGGCGATAATGATGGCTGCGGCAGAATTCAGGGCGATGAGCAGGCTTGAAAAAGAGCAGGGTGAAGCTCTTGCAAAAGTATAAACAAAAATGCCGCAGTTATCTGCGGCATTTTTTCTGCATCCAGGTAGTGAACTGAGAAAAATATATATAATATATAAAAAAATATTTTTATTTGTTTAAATATAAATTTATAACGCCAAGTATTGATTTTTATAGGATTATTTGTTATAATATTATTTATGTTATGGGGCATAGCCAAGCGGTAAGGCAACAGACTTTGACTCTGTCATCTCGTGGGTTCAAATCCCGCTGCCCCAACCAGCAAAAGGCGGATATGAACGGCAAAGCCGCCGTTCACAGCTTCGCCGATCATTCTCAGTTATTACTTGTTGATTGTATCTGAACAAAGCTGCTCAGCAGTTATTGTCAAATAAAAAATATTTATTGTTCAGATGAGAGAAACTCCGGATCTGTTCGTCTAATATATAGGCGGCAGCTATTAACGGTCCGCTGCAGTTTCATCTTATGGGAGGGAATATGGTCTCTGTAATTCTGGTATTATTGTGTCCGCTGTTCTTTTTTTGTGTGTCTGCTGTCTATGCATGGTATACGGCAGTCCAGGAGGTACCGCAGAAAAGCAGCGACAAAAATAAAAGTACGCCTGCTGTTAAGGTAAGAGATAACAATAAGCTTTATAAACAGTTCGCTGTGGCTGCCGCAGTTGAAGAACTTATCCTGTTTTCGCTTGTACTTATAATCAAAGCCTTCATGTTCGGCGGTGGTACTCTTTCGGTTCCGGCATTGCTTATAGCATCTGCGCTCCCGTTTGCTGCTATTGCTGTAAAAGCATTTTGCAAAAATGAAAGAATATACAAGCTCCTGAAAAAAATGTCTGTCATCGCAATCGCTCTGCTCGTCCTTGAAGTTGTATTATTCAACGGCAAGAGCATGACACGCAGTACTGTCGATAAGACCTATACAAAAGAATCATTCAGGACAGAGGGAGTTCTTGACGAGAATTCTCCGGATGTCGTTTTCAAAGGGGCAGGAAATGTCTATATCGACGACCTACCCGAGGGTACAAAGGCAGTAATCGTAAAGCTCAGCCAGGAAGAAAGATATGATATCTATCACGAGAGCCGCCCGTATATCTGTGAGATCGGTTTTCAGGACGACAATTTCCCGAACACATATATCACAGCACAGTCTAAGTATATTACGAGCTTTGACGGCGAGTGCGACTTCGCTGTTGAACCTTACGGCAAGCTGCGCTCTCTGAGACTTCACGTTGACTGGATCTCTAACCCGGTTACTGTAACGGAGATAAGAGTAGTCAGTGCGATACCTTATTCATTTTCAAATACAAGATTCTTCGTGCTGTTCTTTATACTCTCGGGTGCCGCTGCGATCAGTACGTTCAGGCTGCATACCGTGAAATTTGACAGACGAAAGCGTTCTCATCTTGTGATAGCCGATGCAATGGCGATCCTCTGCGCTCTTACTGCCGTTCTGTTCTACAAGCCGGAGATAAAGCTCGAGGAATATATAAAAGGGCTTCCGCCGACAGCGAATCCCTACGCAATGCAGGCTATAGCCTTTGATGAAGGTCAGCTTCACCTTGATTATAAGGTTGACCCGGCAGTCAATGACGTTGAAAACATCTATTCCCCAGATCAGCGTATAGCCTCAGGAGTACCGTATCTCTGGGACTACGCCTACCACGACGGCAAGTATTACTGCTATTTCGGCGTTACACCCACGCTCACGCTTTTTTATCCGGTATACCATATTAAGCATAAGCTGATGCCTATACCGATGGCGATATTCATATTCGGCATCCTCGGAATATTCTTCTTCTGTGAAGCTCTGCTCGCGGCGGTAAAGCTGCTTGCGCCAAAACCGAATATGCTGCTCCTGCTTTTTTCGATGCCAACAGCCGTGGGGTGTGTCGGCTTCTACTATGTGCTGAATTACGCGGATATGTACTGCATACCACTTGCCAGCGGTCTAATGTATCTTTCTCTTAGCCTGTGGCTCGGACTGAGCGCATACACTTCAAAGAAAAAAGCAATGCGCATGGTGATGCTGACATTCAGCGGAATTTCGCTGGCTCTTGCAGTAGGTTCCAGACCAGGTATGGCGCTCGGAGCAGTCGTACTCGCTCCATTCTTCCTTTCGATACTTCTAAACAAGAAGGAGAAGCTTTCCTACAGACTCGGACAGGCAGCCTGCTTTGTAGTTCCGCTGATACTCGGTGCCTGCGGGATCATGTGGTACAACAATGCGCGTTTTGGTTCACCGTTCGATTTCGGAGCAGTATATCAGCTCACAGTAAGCGATATACACGCAAACAAAATACACATTGCAAATCTCCCTTCGGCGATTTTACACTACTTCTTTTTGCCGCTGAGAGTGCGGGGGGTATTCCCATTCTTTGAGCAGCAGCTGATTCATTTCAATAACTACAGTTCGTATATGTACAGCGACTTTTCGATACCGGTATTCTCTCTGCCGATGATAGCAATGGGCTTTATAATGCTCCCGCTCTGCTTCAGGAAGAAGAATACACACTGTGCTTACGGTACAACTGTCCTCCAGCGCAACAGCTTCTATATCTGCGCTTTATGTATGGCTGTATTCATTACATGGGAGGACTTCTGCCTCGGTGGAGTGATCCAGCGTTATATCATTGATATCATGCCGCTTATGACACTTGTTGCTGTGCCCGCACTTCTGAGGGTGAATGTGAGACCGGACAAGCGGCGGTATCTCTACTCAGTCAGTCTTATCTGCATTTGCATGACATTTGTAATAAACTGGGGACTTGCAGTCTCACACCGCATGGGTACTATACATCTTCATAATCCAGGCATTCAGGAAAAGCTTGAAGATCTTATAATTTTCTGGAGATAACATTAAGGAGGAAAAAAGAATGGAAAAAGTTATTATCATCGGCGCTGGTCCGGCAGGACTTACTGCCGCTTATGAGCTTCTGAAGGACAACTCTGACAAATACGACGTAACTGTTCTCGAGGAAACAAACACCATAGGCGGTATCTCACGCACAGTTAACTACAAGGGCAACCGAATGGACATGGGCGGACATCGCTTCTTCTCAAAAATGCCTGAGGTAAACGAGTGGTGGGAGAATATGTTGCCATCACAGGGACTTCCATCCTACGATGACAGGCTTCTCAGACGCCGTGTAAAGGTAGTTAAGGGTGGTCCTGACCCTCAAAAGGAAGATCGCGTAATGCTCAGACGCCGCAGAGTTTCACGCATACTTTTTAATGACAAATTCTATGATTATCCTGTATCCTTAAAACCTGAGACCATCAAGAATTTTGGATTCTTCACTACAATGAAGGTCGGATGCAGCTATCTAAGTGCAGCTGTACACAAGCTTCCCGAGGATAATCTTGAAAACTTCTATATCAACTGCTTCGGCAGACAGCTTTATCAGATGTTCTTTGAGAATTATACCGAGAATCTCTGGGGCAGACATCCGAGTGAGATCGACGCTTCATGGGGCGCACAGAGAACAAAGGGCCTGTCTATCGTAGGTATCATCAAGGATTTTGCCGGCAAGACCTTCAAGGTCAAGAACCGAAAGGTAAATACTTCACTTATTGAAGAATTCAAGTATCCTAAGCTCGGTCCCGGACAGCTCTGGGAGGTAACTGCTGATGAGGTGAAGAAGCTTGGCGGTAAGATAATAATGGAGGCTTCCGTAAAGACCATCAGCAAGGACAAGGACAATAAGCTTACCGGCGTGACATATGTCAAGGACGGCATCGAGACATTCATCGGCGGCGATCACATCATTTCCTCAATGCCTGTAAAGGATCTTGTGGGCGGTATGAACGACGTTCCTGAGGATGCTGCAAGGATCGCGGCAGGTCTTCCTTACCGTGACTATATGACACTTGGTGTGCTTGTACCCAGGCTTCGCCTTGAAAACAAGACAAATATGCGTACAGTCGGCAATATTGTACCTGACTGCTGGATATATGTTCAGGACAGACGTGTAAAAATGGGACGTTTCCAGATATACAACAACTGGTCGCCTTATATGGTAAAGGATCTTAAAAATACCGTATGGGTAGGACTTGAGTATTTTGTATCAGAGGGCGATAAATACTGGAATATGACTGAAAAGCAGTTCTCGGAATTCTGCGTTAAGGAAATGGTGAAGCTTGGACTTATCAACAACGCGAATGAGGTCATGGATACACATATGGAGAAGGTCAAGAAGGCTTATCCTGCGTATTTTGACACCTATGACGAAATGGACAAGCTTGTTGCATATCTCAGCACTATCCCCAACCTCTACTGCGTAGGCAGAAACGGCCAGCACCGTTACAACAACATAGATCACTCCATGGTGACTTCCTTTGAGGCAGTCAAGAACATCAAGGCTGGCATTTCGGATAAGAAGAACATCTGGAGCGTCAACACCGAGCAGGAATACCATGAGGAGAAGAAGTAATGGCAAGCAATGATCTTCAGGAGGTCAAGGATATTCTCCGTTCACATAAATTCGGAAAGCTTTTTTCCGGAGATACGGAGAACACGCTTATACAGTTCTTCCGCTATCTGTTCGTCGGGGGATTTGCAACGGTTGTTGACTGGGGTGTTTCATATATCCTTTTCAGGTTTGTATTTCATGAAAACTACGCGATAGCCGCAAATTCGATATCCTTTGTGCTCGGACTTATAGTGAACTATGTTATAAGCACGTTCTGGATATTCAAGAACTCCAAGGTTGAATCAAGGCTTGTTGAATTCATAGCATTTGCCGCGATAGGACTTGTCGGATTAGGCATGACTATCGGCATAACAAAGCTGTTTGAGATATGGCTCAGCAGCAAAACAAGCGCTTATCAGATACTTGCGAAGATAGTATCAACAGGAGCGGCGTTCTTCTGGAATTTCTTTGCGAGAAAATACCTCCTGTTCAGCAGAAAGGAATCGGAGTAATTTTAAAGTATAAAAACCTCCCATAAGCATGGGAGGTTTTTATATTCCGAATGTTCATAACTCGGGACAAAAAATACTGTTGCCGTGAAAAAATTTCCCCTTACCACTTGACAAATGTCGGAAAAAATGTTATAGTAATTAAGCAGTGTACAACTGTTCGCCTGTGGCGGACGTTTTTGCAGTACAAATAACTGCCAGCATTCCGCAGGCAAAGCAAGGTGGTTCAGTATGGACAAGAATTCACAACTGATCGTCGCTGATGCAAAAGTGCTGCCGGAGGTCTTCACAAAGGTCCTCGAGGTCAAGAAGCTTATCGCTCAGAAGGGCGAAAAAAGCTCAGCCTCCGCCTGTAAGCGCGTCGGCATTTCAAGGAGCGCCTATTATAAGTATAAGGACTGCGTGTTCTCCTATGAGGAGCTCTTTACGCGGAAGATAGTCAATCTATATCTGCTTCTCAGCGACAGTCCCGGAGTTCTTTCGAGCGCCCTGGCTTTTTTGCACAGCCTTAACGCGAATATCCTCACAGTAAACCAGAGCATCCCGGTAGACGGCGCTGCTGCTGTGAATATTTCGCTCAGGCTAACAAACGATTCGGAGGAGATAGCTCCTCTGAGTTCAATTACTGAACTTGACGGCGTGTTAGAGGTCAAGATCCTCTCTGCCGAATAGATTTCCGGAGGTTTCTTTATGTCAGTCAGATTTGCAGTTTTAGGTCACGGTGTAGTAGGCTCAGGCGTTGTCGAGCTTTTCTACAAAAACAGGAAAAGTATCGAAAAGCGTGCCGGTACAGAGATGGATATCAAATATATCCTCGATCTCAGAGATTTTCCGGATTCACCATATAAGGAAAAATTCACCAAGGACTTCAATGATATACTAAACGATGATGAAGTAACGTCTGTTGCTGAGTGTATGGGGGGCGTAGAGCCGGCATTTACCTTTGTAAAGGCTTGCCTTGAGAGAGGAAAGAGTGTTTCGACGTCAAACAAGGAGCTCGTTGCTGAAAAAGGCGATATTCTCCTGAAAACTGCAAAGGAACACAACTGCAACTTCTTCTTTGAAGCAAGCGTTGGCGGAGCGATACCAATAATCCGTCCGCTTCACAAATGCCTTGCAGCAAATGATATCAACAAGGTCGCAGGCATACTCAATGGTACTACTAATTTCATACTCACAAAAATGTACAACGATGGAATGACCTTTGCTGATGCCCTGAGACTTGCCCAGGAGCTCGGCTATGCTGAGAAGGATCCAACAGCCGATGTTGAGGGTTACGATGCCTGCCGCAAGATATGTATTATTTCCTCGCTTGTTTTTGGCAGGCACGTTTATCCTAAGTATGTGTACTGCAAGGGCATATCCCGCACGGAGCTCTGTGACGTTGCCGCTGCAGATGTTCTTGGACACGCTATCAAGCTTGTGGCGTCTGTAAGAAAAACTGAGGGCGGAAAAATACTTCCAGCAGTAATGCCGATGCTTGTGCCTTATGAGAATATAATGTCAGGCGTGAGCGACGTATTCAATGCGGTTCTTGTTTATGGTGATGGAATAGACCAGGCAATGTTCTACGGCAGAGGCGCCGGAAAGCTTCCGACAGCAAGTGCTGTAATGGGTGATGTTATCGAGGCTATAAAGCACAGAGAGAATGAAAATTCACAGAATTGGGAGTCAGCATCAGACAGCTCATTTATCGACTGCATCGATAATTTCAGAGCACACTGGTATTTCCGTGTTCCCGCGGGAACAGCTGCTCCTGAAGGTTCATATGAGCATGAGAACGGTATTTCCTACATAACAAGCGAGGAGCTGTCGTTTACGGAAGCTGCTGAAAAGTCAGCTGAGGTCGGCGCACTTGCGGTTATACCTGTATTTGAATAAAGAGTAAGCGGAGGCTAATGTCTCCGCTTTTTCTATAGATAAAGTATCACCGCAGCAGGGATTATAACTGCAAAGGCTCCTATAACAGAAACAAAAGCGATATTTTTTACTGCAAGCTTTTGATTTTCAGAGCGAAATCTGAGCCTGCCACTGTGAAAACAGAACATCATGGCAGAGGCAATGTTAAGCAGCGCTCCTTCGGCAGTAATAAGCATATTTCTGCGGGGACTATAGGTGTCTATATACACGAACTGACCTCCGGCAAGGCTGTCTGAGCCGTAATTATCCTCAAAAAAATCCCTCAGGGTTCCGCTCATGCGTCGGCATTTCCCTTTGATACCAACGCCGTTCTGATTGCGGAAGCCGGCCTTTGTGAAATTTTCGCCGAATGACTTGTCAGCACGGACGACTATAGTCTCAGCTGGGTCGCCATTATCGTCGGTGTTATAAATGAAGTAGAAATACCTGTTCATACCGAAAAAATTCTTCTGGTCAACTATATATTCCGCCGAGCCGAGCGGCGGCTCTCCGGAGTAGAACTCTCCTTCCTCAGGACCATCAGAAAAAGCTTCTGAAAGAGCAGTTGTATTCCTGGTATATCCAATGATCCCAACTATCAGCATAACTATACCTGCTGCCGCAGAGAGAATGGATAAAGCAGCAGTCAGTTTCCTCAAAATCTGCTTATTCTCAGACATTTCATCACCTCTGAAATATTATATCACGGCTCGTACCTTCTGTCAATTGATTTTTAGATTTGTGAAAAACAGGTGAAACTTTCATATTCAAAATAAAATCTAAGATTATTTTAAGGAAACGCCTTTAAAATGAAGTCATAAGATAAGCGTGCAGGTAACCTGCGGCTGACGTGAAAGGCGGCGTTATTATGAAATACAGGAGAATAGCACTTATACCGGCATACGAACCGGACGGATGTCTCATAGATATAGTGAACGAACTGAATGAAAACAGATTTACGGTTATTATCGTGAATGACGGCAGCAGTGCCTCATGCGCGGAGATATTCGGGGCAGTATCGGGGAACGCAGAGGTAATCGTTCACGTCCATAATCACGGCAAGGGCAAAGCTCTCAGGACAGGACTTGAATATATCCGAAGGAATTACATCCCTCCCTATGCAGTAGTGACCCTCGATGCTGACGGTCAGCATAGCATAAAGGATGCGATCAAAGTTATTGATGAAGCCTGTGAAATGCCTGGAAATCTCGTTATCGGCAGCCGCGATTTCAAGGGCAGGGTACCCATGAGAAGTCTTATCGGAAATACGATCACACGATTCGTATTCAGAGTCTCAGCGGGCAGGGGAGTGCGCGACACGCAGACAGGTCTCAGGGCGTTCTCGCACCGCCACATTGAAAGGATGCTTTCTATAAGCGGCGAACGTTATGAGTATGAGATGAACGTTCTCATGGATTATGCAAAATCGGGCGAAAACATAATTGAAGTCCCGATAGAGACAATTTACCGCGATGACAACTCCTCATCGCATTTTGATACAGTCCGTGACTCATACAGGATATACAAGGAGATACTTAAATTCTCAGCCTCATCACTTGTCTGCTTCTGTGTCGATTATGCGCTGTTCTGTGCATTTTCGGCGATATCAGGCTCAGCAGCAGCCTCTAATATCTCTGCAAGGATATTCAGTTCAGTGATGAACTACGACATAAACAGACGCTTTGTATTCGGCAGCAGATCGTCAGTAAAAAAGTCTGCGCTGCAATACTTCACTCTTGCATCATTTATACTTATCTGCAACACAGCGCTTCTCACCCTTCTTTTAAGCACAACACTGCTCAACAGATATACGGCAAAGCTGATTACAGAAGCAATTATGTTCATACTGAGCTGGACTGTGCAGAAGACACTGATATTCAGGAAAAGCGGGGCGAAGATAAATGGCTAAGAAGAATCTGCTCTGGGGGGTAACATATGGTATAGCTCTGACAGGTTTTACAGTTTATGTAATGCTCGACACCTTCCTGATACCGCGTGTAATAAAATCAGATGCAACGGAGATGAATATGGCACTTTTCTCTACCTCCGGTGCAGCCGATACAACGGAAATACTGACCTCTCCTGAGGTAAAACCTGTAATCACTGACAGTGAATATCAGGATGAGAACATCAGCATCAAGCTCACGGAATACTACGAAAACGATACAACTATATACGTTGCGGACGTTCAGCTTTCGTCTGCACAGTATATCAAAACTGCATTTGCAAAGGATTCATACGGTAGGAACATCAAGGAGACCACATCGTCGATAGCAGATGGTAAAAATGCAATATTTGCTGTGAACGGAGATTTTTACGGTGCAAGGGAAAACGGCTACGTTATCCGCAACGGCGTACTCTACCGCGATGACGGCGATGGAAGTACTGATGTTCTGTGCATTTATCCTGACGGAAATTTTTACATTACAAACAGCAAAGATAGCTCTGCACAGGATCTTTTAGACAGCGGAGTATGGCAGGCTTTCAGCTTCGGACCGGCGCTTGTAACAGACGGCAGCATCAGCGTAAGCGAAAACGATGAGGTCGGGCAGGCAATGGCAAGCAATCCGCGTACCGCGGTGGGGATAATCGGCGAGCTGCACTATGTATTTGTCGTATCAGACGGAAGAACGAGCGAGAGCGAGGGATTATCTCTGTACGAGCTTGCACAGTTCATGCAAGGGCTTGGCGTGACGACAGCCTATAACCTTGACGGCGGCGGCTCATCGACCATGTACTTTAACGGAGAAGTCATCAATAATCCTACCACGACCGGCAGGTCTATCAAGGAGAGGAGTGTGAGTGACATTGTATACATCGGATATTGACAATGAGCGAAGGCGGGTTCTTCGCCATTCGCTCGGAAATCTGCTGTTTTCGGCGTTCTGTGCTTTATTCGGCGGAGTATATGAGCATTTCAGCTTCGGGGTATACTCGCCATACATGGTATACTCATTTGTATTCCCGCTCATAGCAGGTATAACATATATATTCATAGCAATGGGAAGGAGGACACCTTGCGGGATGTTCGTGAATCTTTTCAATTCCGCCTCAGCGACGTTTGCAGTTGGCTCGATATCGGCAGGAGTTATAGAGATATACGGTACCGGAAACAAGCTCCTGAAGGTATATCCTATTGTGGGAGCGATACTTCTTGCAGGTTCAGTTATAATGCTTATAAAAGATATGAAGCGTCAGGAAAATAATGCGTATAATTTGTAGAAAAAATAACAACTTGTAAAATGTGAACAAAAAATTAAGAAATTTAGGGGCTAATCCGTATATTCATCGAATTGACTGAATTCTAAATAAATGTTATACTAAAAATGCGGCCTTGCAGTCGCATCATTATAAAAGAAGAGGTGTTTAACCAGTGAATATGGATTCAATTTCGTTCGATGTCGGAACTAATTTTGATTACAAGCTTTTTGACATCATCGAACAGTTTGACCCTAAGCACAGTATTACAAGTCTTTACGGAAAACTCCGCTATGACGGACTTCCGGGCGGAAGAGCAGCAGCTATCGTTCCTAATCTTACATTTGATGAATTTGCAGCATATGTTGCTGAATGTAGGAAACGTGATCTTGATTTCAATTATCTTATAAACCCGATCGGACTCGATCAGAACGAGCTTGACCCTGTTGAGGGAAAGAAGCTCAGGGACTTTATACATAAATGCTATGATATCGGCATCAGATCATTCACTCTGAACTCACCGATACTCATAAAATATGTAAAGAACAATTTTCCCGATATTTTTGTAACTCTCGGACTTTACGCATACCCCACAAATATCCAGCACATTGAATACTGGCGTTCATGGGGAGTTGACGAGATCACTCTCGATCACTCCTTCAACAGAAAGTTTGATCTTCTCCGCAAGGTACTCAAACAGTACAAGGATACAGACCTTCACCTCAGACTTATCGCTAATAATCTCTGCATAAGAGAATGTCCCTATAAGCTAGCTCATGCCTGCTTCACAGGTCACACTGAGCCTGAGTGCATATCTATGGACTATTCACTTGTAAACTGCATCTACCGCAAGGTAACTACTCCCTCGGCTATCATTTCATCTGAATGGATCCGCCCTGAGGATGTTCACTATTACCGTGAACTTGCTGAGGAGACCGGCAACCGTAATCTTGCTATCAAGCTTGTTGACCGTACACGTCCTACAACATTCATCGGACGTGTTATCGAGGCATACATGACTCAGAAGTATGATGGCAACCTCCTTGACATCGTAAACTGGCCTGAAGCAAAGAACATCAGCGCACTTTCAGGCACAAATGCAGGCGGACCTCCTGCCGGAATGCCTGCCGGTGGCCCTCCTCCCGGATTTATGGGGGCAGGCGGACCTCCTATGGGACCGCCTCCCGGAACTCCTAAGATGAGATTCATGGATAAGCTCAAGCCTGAGTCGATGATGGCTTACGGAAGAACTATGAACTTCCCGCACATCCATGTGGATAACACAAAACTCGACGGCTTCCTTGAGCACTTCATCAAGTGCAACAACTGCGACAAGACTCTCTGTGCTAACAACATGGTAGAGCCCGGTCAGAAGGTCGATAATATGTGTACCTACTGTACAGAATGGGCTAAGAAGGTCGTAACATACGACGAAGCTGAGGTAGCTCAGTGGAAGGAATGTGCAAGCGGCATCCTTCGCGGTATTGAGACAGGTTCGATCTACCGTGACTCCGAACAGCAGTAAATATAAAAAGCCGGATATACGTCCGGCTTTTCTGTATCTGTACAAAAAAAGCAGGCCATTCAATGACCTGCCGATAATGTCAGCCTGCTATCTTGTCGTTCAGAGCTTTTACAAGCTCGTCAACATCAACACCGTGAACAGCAGCAGCCTCCTCGATAGTCTCCATCTGTGAAGCGGGACATCCGAGACAGTGCATACCAATGCTGAGAAGGATAGGGGAAACATCCTTGTCGAGCTGTAAGAGCTCACCTATTCTCATATCTTTTGTAACCTGTGCCATAGCTTTAGACCTCCTGTTTTAACCTTGCCTCCGTATAACGGAGAGCACAGCTGAGCTGTATATATATAATAGCACTTTGTTTGATTTCTGTCAAGTGTATGTTGCACAAGGTTTATAAGCAGCAAAGACTTGACATTTTCCGGCGCAGAGGTTATAATTGTCTTGTAACGTTTTGAGAACGGAGGGATAGTGTGGGAGAACGCAGATCAGCGGCTATAATTATCGCAGCCTTAGCAGCGGTGCTCGTAATGCTTGCTGGAAGATCGTGTGCAGAGAACATGAAGCGCAGCAGAGAAGATGAGGCAGCCAGGCGTTCAGCAACGAATACAGTCGCTACAAGAAGAAACGATGTCGCGCCGACAAGTCTTGCCGGTACGCAGACCTACACTGTCACAAATCCGCAGCAGCCGGGCGTTGAGTATGTCACTGACATACTCGGACGGATAATAGGAACTATTGAGAATACAGATTCAGCTACCGAACCGGATTCTGAGCCTCAGGTCGAATATGTTACCGATATTCTCGGGAGAGTGATAAGGGTAATAGAGCCTGAGACTGTGCCTGTCACAGAGGATCCGACCGCAGCAACGGTTAAGAAGAATCCTCTCGAGGAATATCAGGAGAAGTATTCGACATCGCCGCCCAAAAGAGACAGCGACATTGAAAGCGAGCATTATACTGCCCCTTCAACGTTACAGATAACTATAGGCTAATGGAGGTCAAAATTATGGTAACTATTGAAATGGAAAACGGAAAGAAGATAAAGATAGAGCTTTATCCTGATATTGCTCCGATCACCTGCGAGAACTTCGAGAAGCTTGTGAGAAGCGGCTTTTATGACGGGCTTACATTCCACAGAGTAATCTCAGGATTCATGATACAGGGCGGCTGTCCCAAGGGTACAGGTACCGGTGGTCCCGGATGGAATATCAAGGGCGAATTTTCTTCAAACGGTGTGAAGAACGATCTGAAACACACCAGAGGCGTTATCTCAATGGCACGTTCAATGATGCCTGATTCAGCGGGCTCACAGTTCTTCATCATGCACGAGGACGCTCCGTATCTTGATGGCAACTATGCTGCATTCGGCAAGGTAACAGAGGGCATTGAGGTGGTTGACGAGATAGCTGAAACTGCTACAGATCGCAATGACAAGCCTGTTACACCTCAGATTATGAAGAAAGTAACTATCGACTGATCCGGTTAAGAGAGGACGCATTCCGCGTCCTCTTTGCTGATACAGGCATATTTTACAGACAGATAAAAAAACTGAAAAAGGTATTGAAAAACGGATGTGGTTATGCTATAATAATAATAGAATTTTTACTTTGGAGGTAAAACCAAATGGGAATGTTTGACAAGCTTATTACAAATTTAAAGGCAAGCAAGAAGACTATCGTTTTTACTGAGGGCAGCGATAACCGTATACTTTCAGCAGCAGACAGACTGCTCAGCGAGGGACTTATGGGCGTTATCCTCTGCGGAAACGTTGACGAGGTAAAGGCTGCTGCATCCGCAGGCGGCTTCGATATCAGCGGTGCAGAGATTGTTGATCCCGCAACATATCCTGAAATGGATGCACTCGTTGCACAGATGTTTGAGCTCCGCAAGGGCAAGATGACTGAGGAGGAGTGCCGCAGCGCTCTCCAGAAGTCCAACTATTTTGGCACTATGCTCGTTAAGGCTGGCAAGGCAGACGCTCTCCTTGGCGGTGCAACATATTCTACCGCTGATACAGTAAGACCTGCACTCCAGATCATCAAGACAAAGAAGGGCTCTAATCTTGTAAGTTCATCATTCATCCTCTTCCGTGAAAAGGACGGCAAGGAGGAGAAGATAGCAATGGGCGACTGTGCTATCAATCTCGGATATACTGACAGACTTGACAAGGACGGAAACGTTGTTCTCAGCGCTGCAAGACAGCTTGCTGAGGTAGCTGTTGAGACCGCAAGGACTGCTGATTTCTTCGGTATTGATCCTAAGGTAGCTGTTCTCAGCTTCTCAACATACGGATCCGGCAAGGGCGGCACAGTTCAGCTCAGCCACGACGCAGTTATTGAGGCGCGTGCTCTTGACCCTGACCTCGTTATCGACGGTGAGTTCCAGTTTGACGCTGCTGTTTCGGCTGAGGTCGCTAAGACAAAGTGCCCTGATTCAAAGGTTGCAGGACAGGCAAACACCTTCATATTCCCGCTCATAGAGGCTGGAAACATCGGCTATAAGATCGCTCAGAGACTTGGAGGATTCGAGGCATACGGTCCTATTCTCCAGGGGCTTAACGCACCTATCAACGACCTTTCAAGAGGCTGCACAGCGGATGAGGTCTACAAAATGGCTATCATCACCGCAGGCATGGCCTGATCTTTAAACTATCATAGTCAAAACGGTCCGGAGGCATATCATCTGCTCCCGGACCGTTTTTTCTTAATTAAAATAAAAATATTTTTTAGGATATGTTATATCCCTGCGCTTTTTCAGGAATAGATATAGTGAAAGTCAGAAAAATGCATTTATCAGACTTCGTAAGGGGTGAGAATATGACGCATGGGGAATATCGCGGAAAACATCAGATATCGAGCGAACAGGCAGACAAGGAGCTGTTTTCAGCTTACTGTAATTATGTTTACACGATAGTTTTCAACAGGCTTAGAAGCTGTGTGAGCCGTGAGGATATCGACGAATGCGTCTGTGACGTTTTTGCCGACGTATTCAGAAGCTACGACAGCACTAAGGAACTGAGCGGCGATATGTCCGGATTTATCGGCACTGTTGCGCGTAGGATTGCGTCTGACGTCTACCGGAAGCAGACTGCCGGTTCCGGACACTTCTCTCTTGATGACGAGAACATCCGTGAGCTGCCGTCTGAGCAGGATATCGTCAATGAGGCTGAGCAAAAGGAACGACGGAGAGTTATACTCCAAAAGATAACTGAGCTTGGCGAACCGGATTCTACAATAATCATCCAGAAGTATTACTACGGAAGAAGTGCAAAAGAGATAGCCGCAATGGTCTCGCTGACACCGGAAAACATCCGGGTACGCTGCGGGCGCGCTGTCAGGAGACTGAAGGAGCTGCTTGAGAAGGAAGACATCTCTTTGTGAGGAGGGCTGACTATGAAAAATAATGATTTAGACCTCAGTGCGCTTGAAAACGCCGATGAGGAAATGCTTGAAAAAATGGCTGAGAGCTATCAGGCTGTTACCAAAAAGGATATCGCGAGATTATTTGAAAGGACAGAAAAGAAGACAAATGTCAGAACAGAAGAAGCTGAAAATATAACTGTTGTCTCAGGCGTCGAGGTATACCGCAGACCAGTCTGGAGAAAGATTCTTGCGACAGCTTCAGCGATCGTTATTGCGGCTGGAGCCTGTGTGGGAGGATTTGTCCTTCTGAGAAGTTCAAAGAGTAAGCCCGATACTCTGACATCTCAGACTGAAACAACAGCAGCAACCGCTCAGAGCAATCCCGAAAGCAGCGCTCCGTTCGGCGATATCTCCGGCGGAAGGATAAGGTTCATGGTGAAGCCTTCCGACCCTTGCGTACTTGAGCTTTTGCCTGAAAAAGTCATGAGCTTTGCAGAAGCATTCAACTCAACTGAATGGGAGCTAATCGGCACCGGGGTTCCGGAAAATCCCTACTGCGCCTTTTACGTCAGCTCAGGCGGACAGGCGTTCACGCTCCGGTTCGGAAGTGACAATACAGTTTACTATGAGCATGACGGAGTGACAGAGAAGTATCGTTCATCATCTGATGCACCGGCACGTTTGGCGCAGCAGCTCCAACTGTCAAGCAGTGTGAACGGCACGCAGATGTACTATATTCCGGGTGATGTGTGGCGTTTCAGCGTACCTTACCCTCTAACGTTGCTTGAAACGCCTGAGATTCCCGCAGAGCTTGAAGGGAAAAGCATTATTGATACCGGAGCAGAGTATGATTACGCCTTCGATATCACTGATATCAGGAAAGATGCCGAAAATTCTGACGATATAATTATCGGCAGGGTAGACGGTATATCCTACAGGGCTGTCGGGACATATGAAAACGGCTGTCATGCGGAAACTGTACTTAAAGTCACCGTCATCAGCGATACAAGAGGTATCTGCGCTGAGGGCAGCACGGTCGGGATAACAACTCCCGGCGGCTATATCTCAATGCGCGATATGCTCGGCGAAAAGCTCACCCAAACCGGCGGGAAATACGGTAACGGCAATACTATGACTGACGAGGAGATCGACAATACATGGTATCATGACATAGTTGGAAGCGGTGAGCTGCCTGTTATCGGTCAGGAATATGCTTTCCTCGTCGTTGTGACGAACGGCAAGGATTATCCCGTGATCGGAAATGAATACGGGATGCTCTACAAATATGATGACTGCCTTATTCAACGGACATCTGAGGGGCTCGGCTTCTATACAATTGACGAGCTTGAGGCGATGATGAACGGCAGCTATACAGAGCCGGCAACGACTACAGCAGCGACTACATCTGCTGTAACGACAACCGCTGACCCTCAGCAGCATGAAGTGCTTACAACTACCGCTGACCCTGATGAGCAAAGCGGAAAGGTAACGACTGCACCCGCTAAGAACGATAAAGCATCAAGTACCACCACAACTGCTACAATAACTGAGAAGGCAACTACAACTGCCGGAACTCCTGATATTTCAAGGCTCAGTTCTGGCAATTACGTCGTAAGCATAGGCAGGGGAGAGGTATATGAATGGACTAAAAGATCAGCCTTAAACGGAGAAAACGGCTTGATAGTATCCAATCTGCCGGGTATAGTATTCTGTGCTGACGATACGAACCTCTGGTATGAACGCGGAACTGAGCGGGTTGACATTCATACGGACGGTTTTTCACTTTGGTACGGCAGAAAATACTTCACTGATGTAACAGGCGACGGTTATCCTGATCTCTGCTATGAAAGCGGTTATGGCAGCGGAATAGACTATCACGGCGTGAACGTGTATGACGTACACAACGATGTGAGGTACAGTCTCGATCCTTCGTATCCTACCAACTTTGAGTTCGACTTTACCGAAGGCAGACTTCTGGTCAAGAGGATAGATTTCAACAGCGATTACAGATATGAGGACGAAGCAATTGTAAGATACGGTGAATTAGCGGTAATAAACGGCAGACTTACAGGCGTTGAGGTAAATCTCAGCCTGACTGATGAGATGCGGAAGAAGGCTGCTGCCTGCGATTTGAATTCAGACGGCAGGGTAAGTGTTTATGATGCACACGTTCTGCTTGATTACTATATTGATAAATATCTGACAAAACTCAGTAACGACTGTATTGAAGATCTCGGTGATATAAACGGCAGCGGTGATATAACTTCGCTTGACAGCGCCTTTTTGCTGGCGTACCTGAAAGAATCCGCAGTGCCCGGCGACATAAATGAGGACGGACTTGTGAACAGCGCTGACGAAGATTACCTGCGGTATTATATTGAGAATTACAAGGATTTCCAGAATAATATCAACGCCGAGCAAAGGCTAATTCTGGGAAGATGCGAGGCATACGGCGATCTCAATTTCGACGGAAAAGTCGGTGAAGAAGACCTTACGTTCTTCAGCCGCAAGTAAGTAGAATAATTAAAAGGCTATGTCTTTTGAACATAGCCTTTTTTAGTCAGTTATGATACTCTCATTTCTTAGCAATAACTGTTATCCACGGTTTTGAAGAGTGATGGAACCCCTTGACCTCAGAAAAACCGGCCTTTTTCAGAGCAGCAGCTATCTCATCTGGAGTATAGCATCGCATACCGTCAATGATAGACTCAAACCTCTTGCTGCTCTTATCTTTACCGTCTGACTCATTGCAGATCATGAAATATCCGTCCTTTTTAAGGATCCTTGCGACCTGTAAAAAGCACTTTTCAAGTCCCGGCCAGAAATAAATAGTCTCAAATGCGGTTACAAGCTCAAAGCTGTCCGCTTCAAGTGCAAGGTTGGAAACATCTCCCTGGATTACTTTGCATCTTCCTTCATCTATCATTGCCTGATTGAACTCCCTTGCCTTCTCGACTGAAAGCTCAGAATAGTCAAGCGCAGTAACAGCGGCGTCAGGATATTTTTTCAGGAGCTCCCCGGCATTTCTGCCTGCACCACAGCCAAGATCAGCTGCTTGTACAGGAGATATCTCCGGAAGATGATTCATTCCCCAGTCTGCCAGCTTTGCATGCCCTGAATTCATACCCGAAAGCATCATCTTTCCCATAGTGCCTTCAGGTTTTCTTGTCTGACTAAAAAATTTCTTCATAAGTCCCATGATCATTACCTCTTTCTGAATAGTTTGTTTTATATGTCTATGATTTTTATCAATAATACTTCTCTTACCCAAGAGCCACATCAAGTATCATCATCAGTGTGAAACCTACTGAAAACATTACAACGCCCACATTTGAGTGCGCGCCATCTGACATTTCAGGTATAAGTTCT
>CAMOXW010000133.1 GCA_946629405.1 uncultured Ruminococcus sp. | reverse complement strand
TGCCGAATGTCGGCAAAAGCACACTTTTCAACGCACTCACCAACGCCGGTGCTGAATCAGCAAATTACCCGTTCTGCACTATCGAAAAGAACGTAGGCATCGTCTCTGTCCCCGACGAGAGGCTCGACAAGCTCGCTGAGATGTATGAGCCGGATAAGTTCACTCCTGCTACACTTGAATTTGTCGATATCGCAGGTCTTGTAAAAGGTGCCTCAAAGGGCGAGGGCCTCGGCAACAAGTTCCTTGCGGATATCCGTGAGGTCGATGCGATCGTTCACGTTGTCCGCTGCTTTGAGGACGACAATATAATCCATGTTGACGGAAGCATAAATCCGCTCCGCGACATCGAGACTATCAATCTCGAGCTCATCTTCTCGGATATCGAAATGGTGGACAGACGCATTGACCGTGCCAAGAAGGCTGCAAAGGGCGACAAGAAGTACCTCGCCGAGATAGACTTCCTCGAAAGACTGAAGGCTCACCTCGAAAACGGCAAATCCGCAAGAGGCTTCGACTATACCGACGAGGAACGTGAAATGATAAAGTCCACTCCCCTGCTCTCTGCAAAGCCAGTTATCTATGCCGCAAACCTCAGTGAGAGCGATTTCTCCGGCGGAATCGAAAATAACGAGAACTTCCGCAAGGTCAGGGAGCTTGCAGATGAGGAGCATTCCGCTGTCCTGCCGATCTGCGCCCAGACTGAAGCTGAGATCGCAGAAATGGACGAGGAGGACAAGAAAATGTTCCTCGCCGAGCTCGGACTGGAGATATCCGGTCTGAACCGAATCATCAAGGAGGGCTATTCGCTGCTCGGACTTATCTCCTTCCTCACTGCCGGCAAGCAGGAGGTCCGCGCATGGACTATAACCCGCGGTACAAAGGCGCCGCAGGCTGCCGGAAAGATACACACCGACTTCGAGAAGGGATTCATCAGAGCTGAGGTCATCTCCTTCGACGACCTCATGGAATGCGGCTCTATGACTGCTGCTAAGGAGAAAGGGCTTGTCCGCCTTGAGGGTAAGGACTATGTTATGCAGGACGGCGATATCGTTCTGTTCAGATTCAATGTATAACAGCGAAAGGGACGGATCATTTCCGTCCCTTGTGATTTATGAAGGATTTTCGGTTTTTACTATTGACAAAAAACCAACATTGTGATATCATTTGTATGGTGCAATTAAGATGCACAAATTTTTTGAAAGGATGGAGTCATTTTCGGCTCAGAAAAAACTATGCCAGATCTCGTAAACCTGTACAACGTAACCAAGATCTATGGCTCTCAGGTCGCTCTCAATAACGTCAATCTGACGATCCCGAGCGGCAAGGTCATCGGTCTGCTCGGTCCGAACGGAAGCGGTAAGACCACCCTTATCAAGCTTCTCTGCGGACTTCTCACGCCTACCGCCGGCAATATCGCTATCTGCGGCTATCCGGTCGGTCCTATGTCAAAGTCCCTCGTTGCCTATCTCCCCGACCGTACCTATTTTCCGGAGTGGATGAAGGTCAGGGAAATGCTCGACTACTTCGGCGATTTCTACACGGATTTCCGCCGTCCTCTCGCTGAGATGCTTCTCAATAACCTGAGGATAGACCCGAATGCCCCCATGAAAACGCTCTCAAAGGGTACTAAGGAAAAGGTGCAGCTCATCCTTGTAATGAGCCGCTATGCTTCGCTCTATCTTCTCGATGAGCCTATCGCAGGTGTTGACCCTGTTGCAAGAGATTACATCCTCGATACTATCATCAGAGCCCATAATCCGCAGTCCTCCGTTATTATCTCCACTCACCTCATCAACGATATCGAGCAGGTGCTCGACGAGGTCATCATGATAAAATACGGAAACATCGCACTCTGCGGCGATACAGCCGGTCTAAGGAAAGCATGGGACAGGTCAATAAACGATATTTTCAGGGAGGTGTTCAAGGGATGCTTCTGACATTGCTCAAACACGAATACAAATACATAATCAAGACGTTCACATTTATTTACGCCGTATTCTTCGCTATAACTCTCGTCTTCAAGATACTCCTGCACATTGCAGTCGATGAACACGGCGATGTAAGCTCATCTTTCACCACAATATTCGTGATCTTTGCGGTCATGTGGTATGTCTCGTTCTTCATCATCGGACTTATGACGATAACCAACAATACGCGGCGCTTCAAAAAGAGTATGTTCGGTCCTGAGGGCTACCTCTCCAACACTCTCCCCGTTACCACAACAAGCCTCATCGTTGCAAAGATCATCGCAGGCGCTACGAATTATGTTCTCAGCTACATTGCGATACTCCTTTCCGTAAATATCCTCGTTATCGGCTTTGAAGGCTCAAACAAGGCAATGAAGGCGATCGTTGACGGTGTCGGCGAGCTTTTCTCTGACCACTTCGACATCGTATTCGCATTCTTTTTCTTCTCCGCAGCGCTCTATCTTGCATTCATCCTCTACTGCTATATGCTCTCGTCGATATCCTCTATGATCGGCGGTTCAAAGGCCAAGAGCTTCGGTATCGGTTTTGGACTTTTCATCCTCAACATCCTCATAGTTTCCGCTCTTTCGGAGGCATTGGACGGCTCCTCAACCATCGGCATCTTCTTCGGAATGGGTACATATTACCTGATAGTTGCAGTGATAGAATTCCTGGTCGTTCACAATATAGTCAAGAATAAGCTCAACCTGCAATAATAGGACAGGATAAAAATTTCAGCCATAAGGAATGCTCCTTATGGCTGTTTTTGTTAATCGAGAAAATCCTTGACCTTTTTGCTCCTGCTGGGATGACGAAGCTTTCTGAGAGCCTTAGCCTCTATCTGTCGGATGCGCTCACGGGTAACGTCAAAGCGCTGACCTACCTCCTCGAGTGTGCGGGACTTGCCGTCCTCAAGGCCGAAACGCAGCTTCAGCACCTTTGCCTCCCGCTCTGTAAGCGTCGAAAGCACCTCGTTGAGCTGCTCCTTCAGGAGAGTATGTGAAGCAGCCTCGGCAGGCGCAGGAGCGTCATCGTCCGGAATAAAGTCACCAAGGTGGCTGTCCTCCTCCTCGCCGATAGGGGTCTCAAGGGAAACGGGATCCTGAGCCACGCGCATGATCTCGCGCACCTTATCCTCCGGCATACCGAGCTTCTCAGCGATCTCCTCGGGGCTCGGGTCATGGCCGTTCTCATGGAGAAGCTGGCTGGAGACCTTCTTGACCTTTGTGATAGTCTCGACCATATGCACTGGGATGCGGATAGTTCTTGCCTGATCTGCGATAGCACGGGTTATAGCCTGTCTTATCCACCATGTAGCGTAGGTGGAGAACTTAAAGCCCTTGGTATAATCGAACTTCTCGACCGCCTTTATAAGGCCGAGGTTGCCCTCCTGGATGAGGTCGAGGAACTGCATTCCCCTTCCGACATACTTCTTGGCGATAGAAACAACAAGACGGAGGTTAGCTTCGGAGAGGCGCTTCTTGGCGTAAGGATCGCCCTTAGCCATTCTCTGGGCAAGCTCTATCTCCTCCTCAGTGGTAAGGAGCGGAACTCTGCCGATCTCCTTGAGGTATATCTTTACAGGGTCGTCGATAGCGATACCCTCTGTAGAGAGTGCCATTTCGAGGTCATCTGTGAGGTTTGAGTCCATGCCTATCTTCAGGTCAGCATCAACGTTCATATCCTCCACGATCTCGATGTTGAGATTTTCGCAGTCGTCATAGAAGGTATTGATCTGATCCACATCAAAATCGAGCTGTTCGAGGGCATCGGTGATCTCCTTTGTAGTGAGCTTTCCGTTTGCCTTACCCTGTTCCATAAGGGCGTCGATCGTATTTTTTCTGTTTTCCATGCTACTTCCTCCTATTTATTTTTCTTTGAATCAAAGAGTTTTTTGAGATCGTCATCGGACATTTCTTCCGAACCTTTTGCTGTAAAACTTTTAAGCACCGCGGTACAGTCCTCAAAGACTGCGCGGGTGACGGGATGCTCGCGTGTCTTAGCAGTCATTCCGGTTATTCTTCCCGTTTCAGCCACAGTAAATTCATCCGAAAGCATAGAAACGGTGAAATTTTCGTTTTCCTTCATAGCTGCGAGCAATGCCGTGTAGACCCTTTTGTTGAAGGGTGTAATGAATATTTCAGGCGGGGCGAAGGCGCCTATTTCCTCCGAATCCTCAGGGTTGCGGACGAGGTAGCTGATTATATTCTCCTCAGCCTTTGCCTCCCTGCGGAACCTGACCGCCTCTGGATTGATGTCATCGCGCTGATAGGCGGCTGACTGGATGCTCCGCCACTCGCGCTTCTTCTCGGAACGGGCATTTTTTTGCAATATATCGTCAATGTGGGCTTTAAGCACCTGCACCGGTATATCACATTTTCTTGCCGTGCGGGAAATATACACCTCACGTTCGAGGGGAGCCTCGATCCCCGCGAGCACCTTTGATGCGCGGTTGAGAAGCTCTACCCTTCCGATCTCGGTGCTGAGGTCGAGGTCATTCTCGCACTTGTCGAGCATGAAATCGGTGGCGTCGAAGGAGCCGTCCAGCAGCAGCCGGAAGCGTTCCGCGCCGAATTTTTTTATGTACTCGTCAGGGTCCTTGGCGCCCTCCATGCGGATGACCTTAGTACGGAGCCCGACATCCGAGAAGTGGTTTATAGCCTTCTGGGTAGCTTTCTGACCAGCGCCGTCGCTGTCGTAGGCAATTATTACCTCCTCGGCGTAATGACTGATAAGCCGCGCCTGATCCGGGGTAATTGCTGTTCCGAGCGTAGCTACGACGTTCTCAAAGCCTGCCTGGTTGACCGCAATGACGTCCATATAGCCTTCGCAGAGGATAATGCGCTTGGTCTCGGCGTTCCTGGCGAAGTTCATTGAGAACAGGTTCGAGCCCTTGTCAAACACCGGAGTTTTGCCGGTATTTAGATATTTCGGCTGCGAATTATCAAGAACTCTGCCGCCGAAGCCGATAATATTCCCGCGCAGGTCAACTATCGGGAACATGACCCTTCCTCGGAACATATCATAGCTTCTGCCGGTTTTCTGTGAACGTCCACCGAGCCATGCATCAATGATCTCATCGTCAGAATAGCCCTTCGCGCGCAGGAAATCGCTCAGCTCGCTCCATGAACCGGAGGAATAGCCGAGCCCGTATTTTCTGATCGTTGCGGGAGTGAGCTTTCGGTCATAGAAGTATTTCAGTCCGGACTTGTCCGGTCCCTGGACGAGGTTTTTGTAGAAATAATTAGCGGCAAGACGGTTCATCTCGTATATCCGCGTTTTCCGCTGAGCAAGGCGGGAGTCGCCTGAGCTTTTCTCCGGGACTTCCAGTCCGGAGCGCTGAGCAAGCAGCTTCACAGCCTCAGTGAAGTCGAGGTTCTCGATCTTCATTATAAATGTTATGACATCCCCGCCCGCACCGCAGCCGAAGCAGTAAAAGCTCTGCGTATCGGTGAAAATGGTGCAGGAGGGAGTTTTTTCGGAGTGGAACGGGCAGGAGCAGACATAGTTCCTGCCGCGCCTTACAAGCTGGACATAGCTGCCCATGACTGAATCTATGGGATTTGCGCCTCTGAGCCGGTAGAGGAATTCATCGTTATGCGGCATAGCATCACCATTATTTCCAGAATTTCGGGACGAACAGCTCGGTATACAGATCGACCGCATATTCGTCGCTCATGCCGGAAATATAGTCGCAGACGGCACGGTCGGCATCTGTCTCGCACATTATCGCGCGGTACTCGTCCGGAAGCTTAGCAGTATTCTCGATGAAATAGGAATACAGCTTTCTCACGAGCAGTACAGCCTTTTCCTCCTCCTGCTTAGCGGCGGGGTTGGTGTAAACGTGGTCGAACATGAACTTTTTGAGGTCATCGTGAGCCTTCCTGATAGGCGGCTCAAAGTCGATGCTCCCGGGTCCGTGTTCAATGACCGAGGCGATAAGGGTAGTGATGCGCTTCGCCTTTGTATCTCCGAGGACGTCAACGCAGTCCTGCGGAAGCTCATCGCTGCGGAGGATGCCTGCGCGTATCGAGTCTTCGATATCGTGGTTTATGTAAGCAATCGTGTCGGCGAGGCGGACGATATTGCCCTCCTTCGTATCAGCGACCATGTTGGTATGGCACTCGATGCCGTTGCGGACCGCATGGGTGAGGTTGAGGCCTTCGCCCTTTTTTTCGAGCTTTTCGACCGCTCTCACGCTCTGCAAATAATGTCTGAAGCCATGTGGACATATCTCATTCAGAACCTTCTCGCCGCAGTGGCCGAATGGCGAATGGCCAAGATCGTGGCCGAGGGCGATAGCTTCCGTAAGGTCCTCGTTCATACGCATCCCTCTCGCCATAGTGCGGGCGATCTGTGCGACCTCGAGAGTATGAGTGAGGCGTGTGCGGTAGTGGTCGCCGACGGGAGACAGGAACACCTGAGTTTTACGCTTTAGTCTGCGGAAGGAATTACAGTGGAGGATACGGTCACGGTCGCGCTGGAATTCAGTGCGGTAGGGACATTTTTCCTCAGGTCTGTCGCGGCGGGTGCCCACCGGGTCAACGCTTTTGCAGGCAGACTCGCAGAGTATGGTGCTTTCGGTGATCTCGATCTGTTCGCGAACTGTCATAATATCCCTCCTGACAAAAAAGAATAATTGCTTCTACTATACATATACTCAGGAAATGAGGATTTCCCTTCAAAAAATCTGCATATCACGCACCGGAAAAATCTCCGTACAGCTCACCGCAGTCCTCGATAGCCGCTGCACCGTTCGAGGCTTCTATGAGTTCCTTTTGCAGAGCTGAAAGCTTATCTGAAGTGACAAGTATCTCGAGGACGACCTTACTGCCGAAGTCCGAGCTCACCGTGATAGTGCTGTAATTCGGCAGAAGATATGCAATTTTCCCGTAAAGGCCGTAATCGGTCGAGATCCTGAGCCTGTGGCAGAGGCGCATATCCCTTATAACGGCAGCGTCGCAGGCGAGCGAAGCCGCATGAGAATAAGCCCTGACAAGACCGCCGCCGCCGAGGAGGATCCCTCCGAAATATCTGGTAACGACCACGCAGACGTCCGTGAGGCCGCGCTTGAGGAGCACGTCGAGCACTGGTACGCCGGCAGTACCCTGAGGCTCACCGTCGTCAGAATACCGGGAAATATTGTCATTTCGCAGCACATAAGCATAGACATTGTGCTTAGCCTTGCGATGCTGAGCCTTGATGGAGTTTATGAACTCCACAGCCTCGTCGTTGGTTGAAACGGGGGCGATATAGCCGATGAACTCCGAGCGCTTCTCGATGAAGGAGTCCTGCGCCGGAGCAGAAACAGTTAAATAATCCATAGCTGATAAATATAAATTATACGCAAAAAGCCGGTCATAGACCGGCTGAATGACTTACTTGTCCATATTGAAACGTTTCTTGAATCTGTCTACACGTCCGCCTGTATCAACGAGCTTCTGCTTGCCGGTATAGAACGGGTGGCACTTGGA
>CAMOXW010000132.1 GCA_946629405.1 uncultured Ruminococcus sp. | reverse complement strand
GAACGTCAACGGCGGTGAGCCTGTGCGCGGAGTTGACATTTCATCAATAATTTCTATCGAAAGCGCTGGCGTGACCTTCCGTGACAGCCGCGGCAAAGATGAGGATATCTTCAAAGTGCTCGCTGACCATGGCGTGAACTACATCCGTGTGCGCGTCTGGAACGACCCGTATACTGCGGATGGAAAGAGCTACGGAGGCGGAAACAGCGATGTCTATACCGCGGGACTTATAGGCAGCCGCGCGGCTAAGTACGGCATGAAGCTGTTTGTTGACATTCAGTATTCCGACTTCTGGGCTGATCCCGAAAAGCAGACCCGCCCGAAATACTGGGCTGGGCACGACCATGATACTCTCAAGGGCGAGATATACAAGTGGACTGAGTGGGTGCTCACTTCGATCACTGAGGCAGGCGGCGATATCGGCATGGTGCAGGTGGGGAACGAGACAAACTGCTTCTTCTGCGGTGAGACCAATATGTACAGGATATGTGATCTTTTTGCATCCGGAAACAAGGCAGTGCGAGATTTTGACAGTTCTATCCTTATTGCCCACCACTTCGCAAATCCCTCTGATTCGGCAAATTATCTGTGGTACGCAAAGGTAATGAATGAGTGCAGCCTTGACTATGATATTTTTGCAACGTCCTACTATCCCTACTGGCACGGTACACTCGATAACCTCACGAACGTGTTGAAAACAATAGGCGATACCTACGGCAAGTACGTCTTAGTTGCGGAGACAGCTTATCCCTACACAAGCGGCGACGGCGACAGCTTCGGCAACGTTGTCTCGGAGTATTCCACCGATTGCGAGTTCAGGTACGACATTTCTGAGAGAGGACAGGCAGAGTGCCTTGCGGATGTTTTTCAGGCGGTCGCAGATACCGGAAAATGGGGCCTCGGAGCTTTTTACTGGGAACCCGCATGGCTCGGCGTTCCGGATATCTCATGGGATGAACAGAGGTCAAAATGGGACGATTACGGCTCAGGCTGGGCAAAGGCTGAGGCAGCTGAGTATGACAAGTCTGTGAGTGCTGCCGGCGGTTCGTCCTACGACAATCAGGCACTGTTTGACTTCCGGGGAAATCCTCTTGAAGCGCTCGATGTGTTCACGCAGGTCTATCCTCAGGCGGAAAAGCATGAACCTGAGTGGGAATTGTTTGTGACCGGTGACCTTAACTCGGACGGCAGGTTCAACGTGTTTGATTATATACTTCTGCGCCGTGCCCTGTTTGATGAAAGATCAACAGCAGGCGGGGATATCAACGGCGACGGCGAATTCAGCATAGCAGACCTTGTGGCATACCGCGGATATCTTTCCGGAAGAAGCACCTTTGTGCCGGCTGAAAAGAGAGTTGAGATCCGTTGACTTCGATTTGCAGAAGGATAAGAATAAAAGCAGGGGCACACAATGAAATGTGCCCCTGCATATTACTGCAAAATATCACAGGCTGTTTATAAGTCCGAGCTTGTACTGCTGGATAGTGAGAGCATCCTTGTTGGTGATGCCGGGAGTGCCGTCAACGTCGGCATTTTTTTCGCCCTTTTCTGAGATCCCGTCGGGCTTTCCGCTGCCGTACTTGTCAGGGTTCATCACAGACTGCATAACGAGCACCGCGTCAGCCATATTGACTTGGCTGTCGCAGTTTGCATCACCGAGGAGAAGTTCCTCATCGGCAGAAGGCTCGGTGGCTGTAATTTCAGCCATACTCGGTTCAGTGTCGCCCCACCATGACCAGCGGTCGGCACCACGGTATTTTTCCAGACCGGAGGCAGCCGTCCAGGTGAAAACGTTATCGTAGAGGTGCCCCTCCTCATAGTAGAACTGCGCCATAGTGCATATCTCGTCGGCGTATGTCTGGTAAGCGCCGGAGTCCTCAGCCATGTTGCACCAGCCCGTATTGAAGCCCTTGAGGGAATTGCGGATGACCTGATAGCCGTGCATATTGTGGGTATTCATACATATCTCTGCGAAGTGGAGGATCTTCCTGATGCCCATATGATTTGAAATAATGGCGTCGTAGAAGTTGGATTCGTTAAAGGTATACTGGTACATTTCAGGCACATTGTCCTCCTTGTCGAAGAGAGGATTGCAGTCAGCAAAAGCTGTAACAGCAGTCTGCATAGTACCGTAGGCGTGGGCGGGATTGACACCGAAGCCGTCCTCCTGAGCAGTCTCAAGGTCAGCGCCCCACTGACCGCTGCCGAGGGTGGACTCTCTTGAACCGAGTCCGAGGAAAAGAGCGTATACCTTTTCGCGCTCGGGCTGACCGAGGCGTGTGGAGATGAGCTCCCAGTGCTCGTCGATCTCCTTGTAGAGTGCGTATTTGACCTCCTGAGTGGTCATGGCGTGGTTGATAGCGCGAATCTCCGCAGCCGAGGCATCGGCGGGAGTATTTCTATCACCGTATCCGAAGGGATTGCCGACGCCCTGTGTCTGGACGTCCCGGGAGGTATCATGTGCAGGAGCACAGGTCTCACCGGCAAAGTACCATTCATCCGCATATGCAACAGTAGAGTTGTTCATCCCTGTGAAGGGAACAGAGGCGGTACATATAAGTGCAGCAGAGAGGAGCACTGATAGTTTTAGTTTCATAGTTCTCACCTCAGAAATTGGAGCCGTTCCAGCCCCAGTTCTCGACCTCGGAGTATTTGACATAGATGCGGTCTGAGGGGATAGTCAGCTGATCGGTGAGTATACCTGTGATGTGGCTTGTGAGAGTAGTGAAGGCATTATGCGAAGCTCCGCCGAAGATGCTGACCTCGACCATAGCAGCCTCCTCGGAGGTACCCTTGAACCAGAGAAGATGATCGGGCTCGATGCTGACCATGAGCCAGCTCTCTGACTTGCCGGGAATAGCGGTGATAGCCTGACCAAGCTGTGATTTGATGATCTCAGCCGTGTCGGGGGAAATTGAAACATTGGTTTTGATGTTGATAAACGGCATTGTGATGACCTCCTGTATAGATTATAACATATAAGTGAAGCGATATGGTATAATTGCCCGACCGCATGGAGCAAATCTTTTGATTTGCGTATATGCAAGGGCATCGGGATAATCTGTAATGAATGCTTCTGAATTCATTATACCATAAATGTGCGAAATGTCAAGCCAAACCGTGTAAGTGCACAACGTCATGCTGGCTGTGAACTCTTTCTCCAATGAGTCAACTTGCAACTGCTAACTAAATATACATTATGAATTAAAATGTCTGCTGCGGCAGGCGGAAAATTTGGTGAAAATTACATTACAGGAAATTTGCATTATTTTTCAGAGCGTGTTATAATTAATGTGACCTGAATAGCCGCTGCCAGGCGGTTATTGCCCGGACTTCGTTCGGGGAGCGCAAATTCATGATGCTATTAGGAATTTGTGCGTCACATTAATTAAAGATAAGACAAAAACAGCAAAGGGAATCGGTGACAATGGGAGACATTTTTAACGAAATATTCAAGCTTGAATTCTGGGAACAAGCAATGGAGCGCTTCCGGCATCTCGGACCTGCTATTCCGATACTGCTTGCATTCCTGGAATCTTTCCTTCCACCTCTGCCGCTGGTTGGGATAGTTGCACTGAATGTCGCAGCATACGGCGTTGTAAAGGGATTCCTGTTCACATGGACAGGCGCAGCGCTTGGCGGAGTATCGTCTTTTTTCCTGTTCAGGAAGGGGTTGAAGGGCTGGGCAATAAGGCTTGCCGGGCGCCATCCGAGGATAATGAAGGCGCGGCTGTGGGTCGATGGGGTAAGTACGTTCACCCTGTTCATAATAATCCTCATGCCGTTTACACCGATATCATTCGTGAACTTTGCCTTCGGGGTCTCGGATTATCCTGCGAAAAGGTATCTTCTTACGCTGTGCAGTGCGAAATTCTTCATGCTTATGATCCTTGTGATGATAAGCAAGTCTGTCTTCAAGGCTTTCTCGCAGCCTGTCTTTATTCTCGTTGCCGCAGCTCTCATTGCGGTAAGTGTTTTCCTTTCAAAAATGATAGTCAGGAAGAAGATCAGCCTCGGCGATGCCGAAAATGCCAAATAACCAGTCTGTTTGAAGTCAGCACCGCATATATCCTTTTTATGGCGGAAATGAAAACGCCGCAGGGAAAGCTTATTTCTGATACAAAAGCTTAACGCCATAGTATTTCTGATATACAGTCAGAAGTACCATGGCGTTTCTGTTCATATTCCGGAAGTTCGCTATGATGTTTACAAATATTGATATTAATCCAAAGGTGAATACATTTGAAAGTACGAGTATATCCGGATATGCTGCATATAGTGAAAAACTAAAGGCAGGATCCGGCATTTTATGACTGTATACGGAAGGACGTATCCGGGGAGTGCAACTGACGGCGCTGTTGCTGAAAAAACTTCGCAAAGGTATTGACAAACACGTTATTTTGTGATATAATATTGTAGTAATGGGGCATTAGCGCAGCTGGGAGCGCATCACACTGGCAGTGTGGGGGTCAGGGGTTCGAATCCCCTATGCTCCACCATACGGCACCAATCCGAACACCGATCGAAACGGCGATTCTGAGAGGTGTATTATGCGCCCTTAACCGCTCAGCGAAGATTTGAGCTTAATAAACACAAAGTCAAGACAGCAGATGACAAGAATGCACCGCGCTGCCAAAGTCGCAGAATGGCGCCTGCTGCACAGATATTTCATTGGATCCTGAAAAGCCGCAAGGACAACTCCTTGCGGCTTTTCGCAGTTATTTCAGCAGGGATTCGGGGTCGATGAAGCTGCCGTCCCGGGTGATCTCAATATGCAGGTGGGGCTCGCCAGAGCTTTCGATATCGGCTGTATTTCCCGCAGCGCCAATGATATCTCCGCTTGCGAGGCTGTCTCCCTCCTGGACGGAAAGTGCGCTTCCGAGGCCGCAGTATTTCGTGACATAGCCGTTGTGGTGGTCGAGGGTGACAGTAGTTCCCCAGAGTGCATCGTTTTCGACCTTCGTTATCTCCCCGGCTGCGACAGCATAGACCGCAGCCCCGACCTCAGCCTTGTAGTCGGTGCCGTTATGGGTCTGCCAGGCGCCTGTAGTAGGATTCTTGACCAGCTCATGGGCGCTGAAAGGTTCGAGCACCTCACATTCCCCGGCAAGAGGAAGCTTAACGTCAGTAAGTCCATTGGAGCTCACCTGAACCTCCTCCTGGACGGTCACGACTGGTATATCCGTCACTATCTGAGCTGCCGGAAGGGTGATCTCCGGCAGCTTTGTAGTCACCGGAGCGGTAGTCACCACGGCGGTGGTAGAAGCCGGGGAAGTAGTCACCGTATAGCGGTAGGAAGTAGTTTTGGGAACGCCGTCTGACTTCTTGTCAACGACTGTATTCCGGGAGGAAAGCTCCTTCCCGGTATCGTTCTGTCCGTAAGCGAAAAAGCAGGCTGAGCCGATCATAACTGCGCTTATTCCGAGAGCTGCATAGAAGCCTCTTGTACCTTTTTTCAAGCTGTCGTCGGATAATGGATTTTTCTTCAAGTATAACACCTCCAAGCATATTATTGACAGCTTTGGGGTAATTATACTTGTATGTACGGCCATTGACTGCGCGGGAGAAAACATACACAAGCGCCGATTTCGTTGAACTGCGAATATTTTTATACAACAAAGGACGCACAGTGTGCGCCCTTGCGTTTTACCATTCTTCAACGTCTCCGGGGTCCGGAGGTGCAGCAGTAGGCTGAGTTGGTTCAGTCGGTCCGGGAGCTGGCGGCTCTGTCGGGACGGTTACATCCGGGATTGCCGGCAGGGTAGTGGTCGTTTCCGGTATCTCCGGAGCGGAAGGCTGAGTTGTTGTTGTACCGGGGATGTATATATCTTCCGGGGGAAGCTCAGCAGGGATCGTGGTTGTAACTACGGCCGTTGTGGTCGTAGTTGTCTGACCGTCAGAAGTTGTTGTTGTAGTGACCTTGCTCATGTCGAGAGGCTTTCTGACCTCTGCGGGGAGCTTTGCCGTGGGAGCAACTCCTGCAAGTCCGTAGCATTCCTGATAGGCGAGGATTATATCGCGTATCATATACTTCGAGTATTCGCCGCCTTCAATAACGCCTGCGAATGCTATTTCCGGGTCATTTGCCGGGGCAAAGCCGATGAAGAAAGAATTCTGGTCCTCCTCGCTGGTGGTCTGCGGAGTACCGGTCTTTATCGCAACGTCAAAGCCGAGATTCGACAGCGAATACTGCATAGGGACGTTGCGGGAGGCGTCTATCATTCCTCCGATTATGAGGTCGTAAACATAGTCATAATTCTGCTCTATAGTCTCTGCAACGACCGGTTCCGTTCTTGAAACGAGCTTTCCGGAGGCGTAGTCATAGAGGCTGTCAACGAGGTAGGGCTTATAGCGTACTCCGCGGTTGCCGATAGTGCTTGCAACGACAGCCATTTGCAGAGGTGTCATCCCGGCATCCTGGTTGCCGATAGCCGCCTGCAATACATATCCGATATACCACGGGATACCGTGTGCTGCGAATGTCTCAGGGTTGCAGAGATAGCCGGCCGCATCGCCTGTTTCAAGCCCGGTGGACTGTCCCAGACCGTAGAGCTGGGCATACTTTGTTATGAGGTCGATGCCGAGGCGGTCAGCAAGCTCGTAAAAATATATATTGCATGAGACCTCTATCGCGCGTCTTACTGCGATAGGGCCGTGTGTTCCCGTACAGCTCGGATGTGAGCCGTGATACTCCATTTGGCCGAGGCAGGTGAAGGTCGTGCTGCCGTCAACAATTCCCTCGTTGAGCCCGGCAGTAGCCGTTATTGTCTTGAAGGTCGAGCCGGGACGGTAAAGACCATTTGTGCAGCGGTTGAGCAGGGGAGAGTCCTCCGCTTTCAGGAAGTATTCAAAATTTTCGTTATAGTCCTTCAGGTTATAGGTCGGAGCAGTCGCGAGCCCCTTGACAGCTCCGGTCTTTGCGTCAAGCACGGCAATTGCGCCGCAGTGGACGTTCTTGAGCTTGGGATTGGTATTTATGGACTGGAAATTGTTGAGAAAGTTCTCGAGTATGCTTTGCAGCTTGAGCTGATACGCTCCGTCAACGGTAAGGCGCACGGTATCACCCGAATGAGTGTCAACGATGCTGCGTATATCCACTACAGCGCCGCCGTCAACAGTGATCTCCTCCTCACCGTTCTGACCGCGGAGGGTACGCTCCATAGCCTCCTCTATGCCGCTTTTGCCGACGGTATCGTTAAGAGCATAGCCCTGCGCCCGGAGTGCCTCATATTCCTCGGCGTAGATAGGACCTACCGTTCCGAGCTCATGGGGAAGTATATCGCCGCGGACTATTCTTCTGTCGGCAGCTTCAATAGCTTCAATGCCGGGATAGACGTTGCTGAGCTCCTTCATTTCGACCGCAGTCTTCTGGTCAACTCCCTTTGCGAGCAGTAGGTCGTTGTTATAGGCGAAGTCCTTCGCTATCATCTCATAGCGGAAGCCGGCAATGATACGCTTCTCCTCGCTGGAATAGCTGTCGCTTATCTTATAGTCAGCGATCAGCTTATCTATGCAGTTTTCGGCAGTTGCGTATACATTTAGGCTGAGAGCTGAAACAAGCTCTGCGTTATCCTCGCCGGTAAAGACATAGGGCTCATTCATGCTTATCGGGAGGCTGTCCTTGAACTCATAGCCGTACTCTTTAAGCGCCCTGCAAATGCCGAGGATAGTGCGGTTGCCCTCGCTGAGGTCGTCCGGGAAGAATGCCTTGCATAGAACAAGGTCAGTTCTCGGGTCATTTGTGACGAGAACATTTCCGCTGTAGTCCACGATACCGCCGCGAGTAGCCTTTATCTCGCGGGTATAAGTGACGGCGTTCTCGCTGTAGCGCACAGGTGTTTTTATGTCCTTGTCGCCGACGACCTGTATTTCCATTAGTCTCAGCGCACTCAGCACGCCGAGCATTATCACGATGAGCACCACGATAATGGACTTGATATTATCGGTCAGACCCTTCAATGGTATCCTCCTTCTTCAAGGCACCTCTGAAAATCTCTTTAAACAAAGAGGCTTTCGGAGGTGCCTTACGTTTATAGTTCCTGGTGATGTGATTGCAGCCCGCAGGTTCCCGCCGACGTTATACCGGTTCAGCGCTGCTGGCTGCTTGCGATGGCTTCCTCGATGGTAAGGTGATTCCTCGGCATGAGGAAGCGGTTTATCAGCCTTATGATGAGGTATATGAACACTGAGGCGATGACTGTGTAGAGCCACACCTTCATCGAGACCCTCCAGAATATCCGGCTGACGTCCTCATAGCCCCATATCTCATAGTAGAATTTGTAGTCCAGCCAGCATTGGATGAACGATACTGCCGCCGCCATTATCATGCAGTTCACGAACTTCCCTTTCAGGTAAAGCTCAAATGCAAGCGATGCTGCTATGCAGAAGAATGACAGCAGCACTGCGTTATACCCGAACAGCTTTCCGCAGCTTATATCTATCAGGAAACCGCATATCGCTCCCGTCAGGACAGAGGCGTACTGATTGTTGTTCACCGCGATGAACAGCGGTATCGGTATCAGAAAGACAGGCTTCATCCATGTGCCTGAGGTCATTATGATGAAGCTGAAAAATATGAGTATATAGTACAGTGTCCAGCGGACTGCTGTTTTGATGTAGAGTATGCGTTTCTCGCGCGGAGTGCGTAATCTCATCAGTCGTCCTCCCTTTTTCCGCTGAAATCGGTAATGACTATCACGGAGGTGAGGCGGGTCATATCGCTGCACGGTTCTATAACGGCTGTCACGGAGAGGCCGTTTGAGTCGTAGCCAACGCTTTTTATAGTGCCTATGGGGTAATCCTTCGGGAACACGCCGCTTGAACCGGCAGTTACCATGAGGTCGCCCTCTTTAAGCTTATGGTTCGGGCTTACATGGATGAGCCTTGTTCTGCCGCTCTCGGCAGCGGTCACTCCGCCCTCGATAATTCCCGAATCTGCGCCGGATGAAGAACATACTGCCGCTATCGAGAGGTCGGGGGAGAGTATCGTTCTCACTGTCGAAACGTGTGCGGATACCTCTATTGTTATTCCGACAAGTCCCTCCGCTGTCACAACGGGACAGTTCGGGAGTATGCCGTCAGCCGAGCCCTTGTCGATAGTGAATGAGCGGAACGGGTCATTCGTGACAAATCCCATGACATCGCAGGGAACGGAGAGAACATAGTCCTCATGCTCCTCCTTGATGCTGACGAATTTCCTGAGCTCCTCGCACTCGGCTTTGAGGGAATCGTAGTCAGTGAGCTTTTTGTTGAGCTCACCTATCTGAGCCTTCAGGCGCTCATTTTCCTCATAATACTCATCGGCGTTCCGCATCTTGTCGAGCCTTCGCTCGAAGCGCATACCTATGCTGTTAGATGCCTTGCGGAACGGCTTTGATATTGTATTTATAAAGGATACGCCCGAAACGGAATATCCGCCCTTTGTCACGGCATATATCATTATGCCTACGAGAAAGGCGAGAAAAGCAGCCAGTACCTTGAATCTGGTGCTTTTTATGAATTCACGCATCTGCTTCTCCTTAATAATACTTTATGTTTTCGGTAAGAGCGTCTTCATAGTCGCTTATGTGTTCGATTATCCTTCCGGTTCCCTCCGCGACGCAGTCGAGGGGATATTCGGCTATATACACCGGCATACCGGTCTCGCGGTTTATTAGCCTGTCAAGGCCGCGCAGGAGAGCTCCGCCGCCGGCAAGTGTGATGCCGTGGTCGATGATATCCGCGGACAGCTCCGGAGGAGTCTGTTCGAGGGTAGACTTTATAGCGTCGATGACTCTTGAAAGCGGCTCAACGAGAGCATCGCGTATCTCGGCTGAATTTACGGATACATTTTCCGGGAGACCGTTGAGGAGGTTCCTGCCCTTGATCTCCATAGTTTCCTCCTTCTCGCTGGGGAAGGCGTTTCCGATCTCAAGCTTGACGTTCTCGGCGGTTCGCTCGCCGATGAGGAGGTTGTACTTCTTCTTTATATAGTTGATTATCGCATTGTCGAATTCATCGCCGGCACATCTTACAGAGCGGGCAGCGACGATGCCTCCGAGTGAGATAACTGCGACCTCGCTCGTTCCTCCGCCGATATCGACTATCATGCTTCCTGCGGGTGAATTTGTCGGGAGACCTGCGCCGATAGCGGCTGCCATAGGCTCTTCGACTATGAGGACGTTGTTAGCACCTGCCTTCTTGCAGGATTCACGCACAGCACGCCTCTCAACAGCAGTAACTCCCGAGGGGATGCAGATTATGACGTTAGCCTTAGTGAAGATTGTGCCCTTCAGAGCCTTTCTTATGAACTCCTGAAGCATAGTCGTAGCGATGTCGAAGTCGGCGATAACGCCGTCCTTCAGCGGGCGAACGGCAACAATGGAGCCGGGAGTACGTCCTATGACCTCCTTTGCCTCCTTGCCGACATAGCGGCACTTGTCGGTGCGGGTGTTGACTGCAACGACGGAGGGCTCTCTTATTATGATGCCTTTTCCTCTCATATATACGAGGGTATTTGCGGTACCAAGATCAATACCGATATCTTTTGTAAACATATTTGCTCCTTAGTAGTTTATGTATCAATTATTTGCCGGTTATGAGCTTCGGGGCTGTCTTGTAGTAAACATAGATCGAAACAAGCACAAGAAGCACCTGACAAACGTTGAAATTGAGGAAGAATCCGAAAGCAAGCTTGAAGGAATCGGTATCAATGAATGTTCCGGGGTCAAATTTCAGTGTCCGTGAGTAGCCGAGCCATTTCAGCGAGCCGTAGGCAGCTCCGCCGAGAAGGTCGCCGAGGAAGGACGCCGCGATAACAAGCAGCGTCATGTAAAGTGTCTTTTTCATCTTTGTTCTCCTTCTGCCTTAAAGGCGTTTTTGTTCTTAGATCCCGGATGAGCCGAAGCCTCCGGAGCCTCTTTCTGTTTCTGTGAGCTCGTCACTGACTTCGATGTCGGGAAAGAGCACCCTTGTGGGTACGAGCTGGGCGATACGCATACCGCTTTCGACGGTAAAGTCCGTGCTTCCGTGGTTTATGAGCGGTACGAACCAAGCACCGCGGTAGTCACTGTCCACAACTCCCACGCAGTTGGCAAGACTTACTCCGTACTTTGTTGAAAGCCCGGAGCGCGGGTAGATCAGCAGGGCTATGTCAGCGCTGTCCGGTTCGGCAGACAGACCTGTTGGTATCATTTTTATCTCGCCCGGCGCAAGCGTTACAGGTTTATCAAGGCAGGCACAGATATCCATGCCGGCGCTCCCGGGAGTTGCCCGCGACGGGATAATAGCTTTGGGGTCGAGTTTCTTGAAAATTATCTTCATATCAGATGCCTCTGTAGTAAAGTCCACGGGTAAGGCTGCCTGAGGGACGTTCGCCCCTTATTGCAGCGGAGGTCTGTGCAGCTTGCTCGTTGCTCATGAGGTATGCCGCGAAGGATATCCCGCTGAAGTGACTGAGCCTGTCCGTCATACAGAGACAATCCGCGTTGAATACCTCGGTATACCCCTCCGAGCAGGCGACCGGAAGCTCTCTTCCGGTGCGGTCAGTGAGGCTGCCGGTGCAGTTCTGGCAGCCGACCTCGTTTTTTATCGGGCAGTTCCGCGTGAGCATCAGCGGTATATTTCCGTAGACTACCGCTCCGAGCGGGAGCTTCGTTTGCATCGAGGCTATCTGCGGAAGCGTTGCCCCGACCGATACCATACAGTCTGCGAGCCCGATATCCCGCAGATATTCCGCACTGAACGAGTTATATACATTCAGGGTGAAGAAGCCGTGGAGCGTGAATTCGAGCTCCTTTCCGAGAGCTATGCAGTCCGGAGTCCCGCAGCTAAGCCTGTTAACTCCGAAAGCTTTGACACTTTCAAGCTCTGCACGGAGCTTTTCCTCATCGGAAATAAACCTCGGCGGGAGCGCTATGAGCTTTTCTGCCGGTATCTCAGCGGTCAGTTTTTCGCTTATAAGTCCAACCGGAACTCCGACCGCTTCTGAGAGCGGCGCGGCAGCTATTGCCTGATGAAGTGTCCGGCAGTATGTACGGACCGGCAGTCCCGCCGGTGCTTCCCTTCGGGAAGCCGCCGCGAGCTCCGGCACATAATCTGTTATCGTGAATTTATGAGTGTTCTGTTCCGTAACGAGCTGAGCAAGCTTGTCCATGAGCTCGCGGCGAAGCTCGTTGAGCTTACCGGCGGGTACGAACAGTTCATGTTCGACATTCGCGGTTATATTACCGGGGAAGAACACTGTGTCTCCGAGCTTTGAGAGCTGTTTTACAGCTGTTTCCACATCGGTCGGACGGTTGAGTGCCTGAGCAGGGACTTCGCCTGAAATTTCGGCAGTGATACCGCCGCATGAAGCAGTTATCCTGACCGGTTCACCGGAGTGAATCTCTGCATGGATATCGACCGGATGAACATGACGTTCATAGCGGTAGAGCTCATGTATCTTAGGAATAAGTGTCCGTGCTGCGGTTACATCGTCCTTCTCACGCACGCCGAACATATCCTGCCTTTTTCCCGTGAAATAGCCGTCTGTAAAGCCTCCGCGGGAGAAGATCCCTCTCAGGAGCTGCATATCCGGGGAATTGCCCGAAAGCGCTTCAGAGAGCTCATGAACTGCAGATGCAGCGTATTCAGGGCGCTTCATGCGTCCCTCTATTTTCAGGGAATCGACACCGATGGAGGCAAGCTCCTGTACACGCGGGATGAGCGAGAGGTCCTTCAGCGAAAGCGAGGCGCGGTCTCGTTTTTTCACAGCAGAAAACGGCAGGCGGCAGGCTTGTCCGCAGCAGCCGCGGTTTGCAGAGCGTGAGCCGATAAACGCCGACATATAGCACTGTCCCGAGACTGACATACAAAGCGCGCCGTGCACGAATACCTCCACCTCGATATCCTCGCGGCAGATTTTTTCAATGACAGCTTTGTCAAGCTCGCGCGCGGGAACGACCCTCTCATAGCCGAGAGCTTTCAGCAGTCTTGCGCCGGCAGCGGTATGTACCGACATCTGGGTCGAGGCGTGGAGAACGGCGTCCGGGACGCACTTTCTTATAAGCTCCGCACAGCCCCAGTCCTGTACTATAAATGCGTCAACGCCTATCGAAGCTGCATATTTTATGAATGTACAGAAATCGTTCGTCTCATCGTCAGAAATGACCGTATTCACGGCAAGATCAAGCTTTGCGCCGTACAAATGGCAGAGCCGTACAGCCTCGGCGAGCTCCTCATCAGTAAAGTTGGAGGCGCTGCTTCTTGCGGAAAAGCGCTTTCCGCCGGCGTAAACAGCATCCGCGCCTGAACGGATGGCGGCACAGAGGGTCTCCATGCTTCCAGCCGGAGCGAGTATCTCCGGGCGTTTCATCAGATGCTGTCCTTGAGCTGACGGAGCTTGACCATATTTTCAAGCTGAACTATTTTAGACTTGAGCACTTCGATCTCTTTCTGTGCAGAATCGCGTTCGATGCGTGTTCTGCCGGCCTCATCGACATACTCCTTTGTCTGTGTGCGGATGCTGTCGAGGCGCTGATTGGCCTTATTGAGGTCATCGAGCAGGCTGAGAGCGACCATCATCGAGGCGGCATAGGGCGATGAGCCGCTGCCGGAATTCATGATCTCGTTGATCTTTGCTTCGAGGGCTCTGCCGAGGGCGTAGACATAACTTGGCGATTCTGAGGTCCTGAGCTTGTACTCCTTGCCGCAGATGACAACTTTAACTTCGTTGAGCATTTTGTTTCTTTCCTTTCAGGTATATTTGTTTATGAAAGTACCACCTTACATTATACTACATTTTTTTGCAATATGGAAGGGGTTTTTGAAATATTTTCAGGATAAAATAATTAATAATATCTTTTCAGCCCTATGACCCTGCCGAGTATCTCGACTTCGTCGAAGATCAGGGGCTCCATTGTGTCATTTTCAGGCTGGAGGCGATAGTGCCCCTTTTCCTTGTAGAAGGTCTTGACCGTAGCCTCCTCGCCGTCCACCAGAGCTACCACTATATCGCCGTTTTCCGCGTAATCCGTGCTCCGGACGATGACGATATCGCCGTCAAGGATGCCAGCGTTTATCATGCTTTCACCGCGTATTTTCAGGGCAAAGAGCTCGCTCGGGTCATAGCCGTCGGTCTCAAAGCCGATGTATCCGGTAATGTCCTGTATCGCGGTGATCGGCTGACCTGCCGTTACCGTTCCGATCACCGGAACAGCGGCAGTTGCACTGTTCGGCAGACGGAGGGTACGGTTGAGATTGTCGGTCTTTTCGAGCAGTCCTTCGTTGACAAGCATTTCAATATAGCGGTGCGCGGTCGAGGTCGAGCGGAAGTCCATTGCTTCCATTATTTCGCGAACCGATGGAGAAGTCCCCTCGTTGAGGCGGCGCTTGATGTAGTTGAATACCTCGATCTTTTTTTCATTAACACTCATATTATCCCTCCCCTGAAAGCTTCTTCAGTATCATTTTTGCGATCTTGTAGGCGTCTCCGCAGCCGAGGGTGATAACGAGGTCGCCCTCCTGCACGTTATCGCAGACATAGTCGCATATCTGTGTGAAATTGTTGTATTTACGCTCGTCAGTCCACTCTGCGGCCTCGTCCTGCGGGAACCAGATGCAACCTGGAATCTTTTCTGCAAGGTGGCGGGTGAAGATGCCGTAGGTGTTTTTCTCACGGCTGCCCATGATGTCAGTGAGCACGGTCTTGTCGGGTATCTGCAATACCCTTGCGAAGTCGTCGAGGAGTATCTTCGTGCGCGAGAAGGTGAATGGCTGGAATATCGCCCAGACATGGCGGAAATTCATCTCCATGGCAGCTTTCAGCGTAGCTTCAAGCTCTGTCGGGTGGTGAGCATAGTCGTCAACGACCGTAACTCCCTTTTCATAGCCCAGTTTCTCGAAGCGGCGTTTTGCCCCGCGAAATTCCTCCAGACCCTTCTGCACAGCGGTGAAATCTATCCCGAGCCAGTCTGAAACGGCTATAGCAGCAAGTGCGTTGAGCACGTTGTGTATACCTGCGACATGGAGTGTCACAGTTCCCAGCTTTTGGCCGTTTTTCATAGCGTCGAAGGTTGTCAGCAGACCGTTCTCATGAGTGATATTTTCGGGGTAAAAGTCACAGGAAGCGTCCCTGCCGAAGGTGATAATTTTCTTGTCAATGCCCTCAACAGCCTTCATGGTGTTCTCGTCGGAGCCGTTCACGACGAGGAGCTTTGAGGTGTTCCCGGCGAATTTCCTGAACGAGGCGATGACGTTTTCAAGTGTGCCGAAGTAGTCGAGGTGATCGGCATCAACGTTGAGAATTACCGAAATATCGGGGAAAAGCTTGAGATAG
>CAMOXW010000131.1 GCA_946629405.1 uncultured Ruminococcus sp. | reverse complement strand
CAAGGGCGGACTTGTTTACGCTGACTATATCACAACGGTTTCCGAGACCTATGCCGAGGAGATAAAGTACCCGTTCTTCGGTGAACAGCTCGACGGCCTGCTCAGGGCGCGTTCGGCTTCTCTGCGCGGTATCGTCAACGGCATCGACTATAAGGTCTTTGACCCTGCAAATGACAAGAAGATCTTCGCAGAGTATACCGCTGCGAATGCCAAGGAGCAGAAGGCTGTAAATAAGGAAAAGCTCCAGGAGCAGCTCGGACTTCCCGTTGACCGCTCAAAGTACATGATCGCGATAATTTCCCGCCTTACCGACCAGAAGGGCCTTGATCTCGTGAACTACGCTATCGAGCGTATCTGCGACGAATTCACGCAGTTTATCGTTATCGGCACCGGCGATCCGCGCTATGAGAATATGTTCAAGCACTATCAGTGGAAGTACCCGGAGAGAGTTTCGGCTAATATCCTCTATTCGGACGACCTCGCTCACAAGCTCTATGCGGCGGCTGACACTATGCTTATGCCCTCACTGTTTGAGCCATGCGGACTTACACAGCTCATCGCGCTGAGGTACGGAACTGTCCCGATAGTACGCGAAACCGGCGGCTTGAAGGACACGGTCATGCCTTATAACGAATTTGACGGCACAGGTACAGGCTTCTCGTTTGCAAATTACAACGGCGACGAAATGCTCGGTGTTATCAATTATTCTAAGCACATTTATTACAATCACCGTGACCAGTGGGACAAGATGGTAGTCCGCGACATGGAGGCTGACTTCTCGTGGAACAGCTCTGCCCGCCAGTACGAAGGTATGTACGACTGGATGATAAACTGGTAAGCAGCCGAAGGCTGCGCCCTCCACGTTGCCGCTTGCTTCGCTCGCTCTGTCTTTACAAGGCGTTAGTCTGCTTTCGCTCACATTAGTTCAGGAAGATGCAGGCGTATAATAAAAGAGATCCGAAGGCTGCGCCCTTCACGTTGCCGCTTGCTTCGCTCGCTTTGCCTTTACAAGGCATTAGTCTGCTTTCGCTCACATTAGTTCAGAAAGATGCAGGCGTATAATAAAAGAGAGCAGAAGGCTGCGCTCTCCACGTTGCCGCTTGCTTCACTCGCTCTGTCTTTACAAGGCGTTAGTCTGCTTTCGCTCACAGTAGTTTTTTAAATCTGTCCCGAAGGGACACCACAACTATTCACTTCAACCGTTGGGGATGTCAGGGATGCCGTCCATACAACTCTCTGATTTCCAAACTCTAAGCACTAAGTGTGCATCGCCCCTGTTATATGATAAAGGAAAAAACTATGAAAAACATCCGCGGCGCGATCTTCGATATGGATGGTCTGCTCATTGACACCGAAAAGCTATACCTTCGCTACTGGAAACAGGCTGCCGCTGACTTCGGCTATGATATGCATGACGAGCACGTTTTTGCTATCCGAAGCCTTGCAAGAAAGTATTCTATCCCTAAGCTGAAGGGATTTTTCGGCGAGGACTTCCCGACTGAGGAGGTTCGCGCAAGGCGCACCGAGCTTATTAACGCTCATATCGCAGAACACGGTATTGAGCTGAAAAAAGGCGCTTTTGAGCTGCTCGGCTATCTCAGCGGCAGGGGAGTGAGGCTTGCTGTAGCTACGGCTACTCCCCGCGACAGGACCTTGATGTACCTCGGAAAAATTGGCGCTGCTGATAAATTTGATGCTGTGATATGCGGAGATATGGTCACTACCGGCAAGCCCGACCCCGAAATTTACATCATAGCTGCAAGGGCTCTGGATATCCCTCCGGAGGAGTGCGCGGCGTTCGAGGATTCCCCGAACGGGCTTAAAGCAGCACGCGCTGCCGGATGCAAGGTCATCATGATACCCGATATGACCCAGCCTCAGCCCGAGGATGAACCATACTTTGATGCGGTTTACTCCGACCTTGCCGGGGCTGTAGAATTTTTTGAAGGGGGACATAACTGTGCCGAGCGTTTCTGAAATTTTCGAGATACCCAAATTTTATTACTTCGAGAGCGGCAACGACTACTCCGGCAGCAAGGGGGAATTCGCCTATAAGATCACAAACGGCGAGAAGCTCTGCGCTATGACGTGGCATGGCAGACTTTGCTCTGCTAAAGCACAGATAGAGCAACAGGCTGAGTTTGAACGCTCCGAGCAAGGCTTTACTGACCTCATCAAATGGCTCGAGGATGTCTATTCCGCGGGGTGATGCCGGATTGCTCACTCAGGTTGGTTTTTGAACTGCGGCGGTTTTATCGGGGGCAAACCTTTCTGAAGAAAGGTTCTTCCCCCGAACCCCCTTTCCAAAGACTTTTAGCATGGGTTTTCCCCGAAATGGTATGTTCTTTCCGGAATAACAAAAACTGCCGCTGTAACTACAGCGGCAAATTCATACCATTTCGGGGAAAACCAAAGTCGAAAGTTTTTGAAGGGGAGTTTGAGGGGGAACTTTTTTCAAAAAGTTCCGCCCTCAATAAAACTCACCGCTGCCCACAAGCCACCCTAAGTGAGCAAAACAGCGTCAATCCGCCTGATAGGGCAGGATGCTGCCATAGGATGAGCGCTGGTGTTCGTTTTCGGCAGGGGTAGGGATGAGGCCTGTCATATCTCCCCATGAAGCTGACGGGCAGTCGAAGCCGTCCTCAGGTCTGGGTTCGGGGACAGGTATCTCCTTGTGTTTCTTTTTCATAATAATCACCTCGGAGCTATTATTTACGGTGAGCTTCCGGATATACACTGCTTTGAAAGGAAATTTCAGGCATATTACAGGAAGTAAAAAACTTTTTGAAAAATTTAAAAAATACTTGATTTTTTATACTGAGTGTGCTATAATACAGTTAGCAAAGACAAATCTTCGCTAAGGAGTGACAGCTATGATAAGTGCGATCTGTTCCCGGAAGGAACTTACACTCACTGCGTATTACCCGCTCATCCGCGATATCATTGACTGCGAACAGCTCGGTGAGCTGAAAAATATCACACACCACATTTCTACTACCCGATTCCAGCACTGTGTGAATGTTTCGTATTACAGCTATCTCGTCTGCCGGAAGCTTAGACTCAACGCTCGTTCAGCGGCAAGAGCAGGGCTTCTTCACGACCTTTTCTACTATGACCGCAAGGAGTATAACTCCACCCGCAGCAAGGGACAGCCTTCACATAGTGCGATGCACGCCCTGCTTGCTGCCGAAAACGCTGCCGCTGTGACCGAGATCACCCCGCTTGAAAGAGATATTATCGAGAAGCATATGTGGCCCATGACCCGCCCGATGCCAAAGTATATGGAAAGCTATGTCATTACGGTCATTGACAAATACTGCGCGATACTCGAATTCTGTGTACCTAAAATAAAAAAAGTCGTAAAAGGCTGATTATACCCTCCGGCTTCCTACCGGAGGGTATGGCTTTGTTGACATTTTTGTGACGAGAATATGAATATCAAGTGTATTTTTGCAAAGAAATTGATTACAATTGAAGGTAGCGCTTGACAAATCAGCACAGCTTGTGTATAATTAATATTGCGGAATTATGTATCACTTGACCATCATGGCGGACGGCACTTCCGCCTTATCAATAGATGAAAGGAATTATCAAAATGAAGAATTTAAAGAAAAGGATAGCTGCTGCCGGTGCGTTTATCTGTGTTGCCGCTGCTTCAATTTCATTCACTGCCTGTTCAGATAAGAACAGCAGTGATGGCAATGCTGACATTCTCAATGACGATGCCATCGAGATCATAACTAACGAGGAGGGCTACATGGTCGCAGCTCCCTTCCAGGACGGCGCGCCTGAGGGCGACAGCATCAGCCTCAACGGCCTTTTGGATTATAACAAGCCCGACCCGGAAAAAATGGAAGCTGTTACTGAGTATGTTCCGGTTACCGAGGCCGGCGGACAGGCTGTTACCGAGTACGTTCCCGTTACCGAGGCCGGCGGACAGGCTGTTACCGAGAACGTTCCCGTTACTGAAGCCGGCGGTCAGGCTGTTACCGAGAACGGCGGTCAGGCAGTTACTGAGGCTATTGCAGTTACAGAAGCTGTTCCCGTCACAGAGGCTGTTACTGTTCCGCCCGCTGATGACAGCTATGTCGGCAATACACAGATGAGATACATCTACTGGCTCGATATCGAGAAGGATATAGACTATACCTTCAACGGTAAGTTTGCAAAAATCACATTCAAGGTCAAGGATGATGCTGTCTCAAGGGTATATCCTATAGCTATTGATCCCGATATCTCAACAGTCGGAGGCGTAAGCCTCAACAGAAGCACCAAGGTCTTCAACGGCGCTATCGCTGTAGGTACAGGTCTTGATGCTCCTCAGGACGTTTCAAATGTCAGCGGGCCTGTTGTTTACGCCGACAAGATCACTGCTCAGCCCGGCGATACAGTTGATTTCTACATCAGCTTCGACAATAATCCCGGCGTTGCAGCTCTCATGACATGGGTGAGCTATGATACGAATGCGCTCGAATGGCAGGGTATCAAGCCCTGCGGTGAGTTTGAGGCTATTGCTTCGACCCGTACACAGAGCGGTACTTCACCTGCTAAGGAATAATATTCAAAGCCACAGGGACTTATCTCTGTGGCTTTTGTTATAGTTACAGTTTATAACTTCTGATAATATAAAGTTAATAGGTAAAAGCTTGAAAAATGATAAAAAGGTATTGACAAAACTAATAATTGCTGATATAATATAATCATACCAAACAGATAGGAAATATAGCAAATTCTTCTGAGGTGATAAAATGCAAAGGATTTTAAAGCGGCGATGTTGCCGCTGAATAGTTTTTATTTAACGAACATATTATTTTTATAACAGAAAAGGAGTAATTATTATGAGCATTTATAAGAAGATCACTGACCTCATCGGAGGTACACCCCTGCTTGAACTCTCAAATATTGAGGAACAGTTCGGACTTGACGCAAAGATCGTCGGCAAGCTCGAATACTTCAACCCCGCCGGAAGCGTTAAGGACAGGATCGCAAAGGCTATGATCGATGACGCCGAGGAAAAAGGCCTTCTCAAGCCTGGCAGCGTTATCATTGAGCCTACCAGCGGCAATACCGGAATCGGTCTCGCTTCCGTTGCAGCAGCCCGCGGCTACCGTCTTATCATAGCTATGCCTGAGACCATGAGTATCGAACGCCGCAATCTTATGAAGGCTTACGGTGCAGAGCTTGTCCTCACGGACGGCACAAAGGGCATGAAGGGCGCTATCGCTAAGGCTGAGGAGCTCGCCGCTGAGATCCCCGGAAGCTTCATCCCCTCACAGTTTACTAACCCCGCTAACCCTGCTATCCATGAAAAAACTACCGGTGTTGAGATCTGGAACGATACCGACGGTAAGGTCGATATATTCGTTGCAGGCGTAGGTACAGGCGGTACAGTCAGCGGTACAGGCGCTTATCTCAAGTCTCAGAACCCCAATGTCAAGGTCGTTGCAGTTGAACCGGTCGGCTCACCAGTTCTCTCAGAGGGCAAGGCTGGTCCTCATAAGATCCAGGGTATCGGTGCAGGTTTCGTTCCGGAAACACTGAATACAAGCATCTACGATGAGGTCATTACCGTCGGCAATGAGGAGGCTTTCGAGACAGGCAGAACTATCGCAAGAACAGAGGGCGTGCTCGTCGGAATTTCCTCCGGTGCGGCTGTATGGGCAGCTATCCAGCTTGCCAAGCGCCCCGAGAATAAGGGCAAGACCATCGTTGCTCTGCTCCCCGACACCGGCGAGAGATATCTCTCAACTCCTATGTTTGAATAAGAAAAAATTATCGGGCGGAAGTTCATTCTTCCGCCCGTTTTATTATTTATCAATATCGTTGACCAGCTTAGCGAAGCGCTCCATAGCTTCAATGGTACGCTGCCTGTCACCGAATGCGGTCAGCCTGAACCAGCCTTCGCCGTTCTTTCCGAAGCCTGCACCTGGCGTTCCTACAACAGCTATCTTTTCGAGCATAAGGTCAAAGAACTCCCAGCTTCCCATATTTCCCGGGCATTTGAACCATATATAAGGCGAATTGATCCCGCCTGTGAACTTCACTCCGAGCCTTTTCATCGTATCCGCGATGATGCGTGCGTTTTCCTGATAATAGGCTATATTCTCATGTATCTGGCGAAGTCCCTCGTCAGTGAATACTGCTGCCGCTGCACATTGTACAGGGTATGAGACACCGTTGAACTTGCTGCCCTGACGTCTTCCCCAGAGCTGAGCGAGACTGACCTCCGTACCGTCGCTCGCGGTGAATTTCAGAGCCTCAGGCACGACTGTATAACCGCAGCGCATACCGGTAAATCCAGCTGTCTTGGACAGCGAGCACATCTCGATAGCGACCTCCTTTGCGCCCTCGATGCAGTAGATGCTGCGCGGGACCTCCGGGTCGGTGATGAAGGCTTCGTAGGCGGAATCGTAGATGATGACCGCGTTGTTCTTCCTTGCATAGTCTATCCATACCCTGAGCTGATCGCGGGTATATACTGAGCCCGTGGGATTATTCGGCGAGCAGAGGTAAATTATATCGGCGTGAACGTTTTCGTCCGGCATCGCGGCAAAGCCGTTTTCCTCGTTGGAATCGGCATAGATTATCTTTCTGCCGCTCATGAGGTTGGAGTCAACATAAACAGGGTAAGCCGGGTCGGTGACGAGGATAGTATTATCGTCGCCGAAGATATCGACAATGTTTCCGCAGTCTGACTTTGCGCCGTCGTTTATGCGTATCTCGTCCGGGGAAACATCAGCTCCGAAGCTCTTGTAATAGCCTGAAACGGCCTCCCGGAGGAAGTCATAGCCCGCACCGCTGTCCTCATATCCGCGGAAGGTCTCTTTTACCCCCATTTCGTCGCAGCCCTTCTTCATAGCCTCGATGACAACTGGCGCGATAGGGAGCGTAACGTCGCCGATCCCCATTCTGATTATGTCAGCGTCAGGCTGTTTTTCCCTGAACGCCCTGATTTTTTTGGCGATGTTGATGAACAGGTAGTTTTTTTCAAGTCTGAGAAAATTTTCGTTTAACTGCGGCATATTACATTCTCCTTTGCTTCATTTATAAATTCCTCCGTGACCGTACCCTCGCAGATAAATGCTGCCGGGCCGGTCATCATGACTGTACCGTCTGACTGATAAGTTATCCTGAGGTCGCCTCCTCTGAGGTGAACGAGAACCTCCTCGTCGTAGTCGCAGAAGTCGTTCAGGACTGCTGCTGTGACCGAGGCACAGGCTCCTGTACCGCAGGCATAGGTCTCACCGCTGCCGCGTTCCCAGACGCGCATATTGAGCGTGCGGCGGTCGATGACCTCGATGAATTCAGTGTTGATACGGTCAGGGAAAAGGCTGTGATTCTCAAACTGCGGACCGATCTTTTCAAGGTCAAGATCATAGATCCCGTCAGTAAAAACTACAGCGTGGGGATTTCCCATTGAAACGCAGGTAATGTTCCATATCTTGCCGTCGACCGTTACAGGTTGAGCTATAAAGCGGTCGAGGTGACTGCTGACCGGTATATCCTTCGGCGTGAGGACAGCCTTGCCCATATCCACGCGGACAGAACGCACCCTTTCGCCCTCTGTAAAGAGCGTGAGGTACTTGATACCGGAATTTGTTTCAAGCGTTATGCTTGTTTTGTCGGTAAGGCCCTTTTCGTAGACGTATTTGCCTATGCAGCGCGTTGCGTTGCCGCACATCATTGCTTCTGAGCCGTCGGCATTGAAGATACGCATACGGAAGTCAGCCTTATCCGAAGGCATAATGAGCACCAGTCCGTCCGAGCCTATACCCTTGCGGCGGTCGCTGAGAATGACGGAGAGCTTTTCGGGCTCAGTGACGTTCTCCTCGAAGCAGTTCATGTAGATATAGTCGTTGCCGATGCCGTGCATTTTGGTAAATTTCATAATATCGCTCCCAACGTGTGACTCATGGGAGTGCAGTAACGGCGGCGCGGGTACGGCTGCTAACACCTGCCGTGCCGCTGATTACATTATATAGCATAATTATAGGCATTGTCAAGTAGCCGAGGAAAATTTTTCGTCATGATGCTCCGGAGGACTGTTTTCGGGCTGCCGGGAGAGAAGTTTGGCACACAATGAGCTTTTTCAACAAATTATATCAGAAAAATCTGTGAAGAATGCCGGATAAACTTCCCTTGAAAACATACTAAACCTATGGTATAATAATAGTATAACATCATTATCCGCATAATGCAGACCTGATGCGGATATTTAAGGAGAATTCTATGAAAATTTCGACAAAAGGCAGATACGCCCTGCGTATGCTCTGCGACCTTGCACTTCATCAGGAGGAAGGCTATGTTTCGCTGAAGGACATCGCCGAACGCCAGAATATCTCGAAAAAATACCTCGAGCAGATCGTTCCGCTCCTCAACCGCGGAGGCTTTCTCAGGACTAACCGCGGCAACCGCGGCGGCTATATGCTTGCCCAGAAGCCTTCAGATTATACAGTCGGCGACATCCTCAGAGCGACCGAGGGAAGCCTTGCGCCTGTCCCCTGCCTCGACTACGAGCCGAACGAGTGTCCGCGCCGCGGAGAGTGTTCCACGCTTTTTGTCTGGGAGGGGCTGTTCAAGACGGTTTCCGAATACCTTGACAGTATTACCCTCAAGGATATCATCGACAAAAACTCCACCGGCGGTGACTATTGTATATGACATCAGGCAAAAAAATGCCGCTGTAAATACAGCGGCATTTTTTTATGTGCTCATTACAGCTGAGAATGGAATGTACGGGAGATAACATCGTCCTGCTGTTCCTTGGTGAGCTTGACAAAGTTTACTGCATAGCCGGAAACCCTGACGGTGAGCTGCGGGTATTTCTCTGGGTGAGCCTGAGCGTCGAGGAGAGTTTCCCTTGTGAAAACGTTGACGTTGAGGTGGTGACCGCCTTTTTCAACATAGCCGTCAAGCAGCTCAATGAGATTATCTACCTGTTTCTGATTCTCCATAGTGATTCCTCCTTAGTCTTCGGTTTCGTCAACTGCTTTCTCGGTGGGCTGACAGCAGGCGCCTTTCACGCCGCAGTCAGTGCTGTTGACGGTCTCTACTGTAAGTCCCTCACCGTTTTCGGCGGGGATTATATTTACATGACCTGTTCCGCCGGACATGAGCTGATCTATGAGGTCAGCAAGCTCCTCCGGCGAACCGGCTTTGCCCTTGATAGTTGATTCAACCATCACTTTTCCTCCCTGAGCTTGTCAAGGTCGAGGTCGCCCACGAATACATCCATATCCTTTCCGAGAGCATTCGGTATGATCGAGAAGGTGTTGGAGATACCGTCCTGAGCGTGACGGAAGGGTAGCTTTGCAACTGACGAGAGGGAAGCTACTGCGCCGTGAGTATCTCTGCCGTGCATAGGATTTGCTCCGGGAGCAAGCGGAACTCCCTGCTTTCTTCCGTCAGGAGTATTGCCGGTTTTTTTGCCGTAAACAACGTTTGAAGTGATCGTGAGTATTGACATTGTCGGAACGCCGTCACGGTAGGTGTGGTGCTTTCTGATGTTCTCCATAAACTTGCGGACAACTGTTACTGCAAGCTGGTCGACGCGGTCGTCATTGTTGCCGTACTTCGGGAAGTCGCCCTCGATCTCATAGTCAACGATCACGTTCTTTGCAACGTCAATGACATTTCCTGCCTTGTCCTTGATCTCGATATCCTTGCGGACAGGCTTTACCTTAGCGTACTTTATAGCTGAAAGTGAATCAGCGACAACTGAAAGTCCTGCTATCCCGGTAGCGAAATAGCGCTTTACATCACGGTCGTGGAGAGCCATCTGGAGCCTCTCATAGCTGTACTTGTCGTGCATATAGTGGATAACGTTAAGTGTATTGACATAAAGTCCTGCCAGCCACTCCATCATATCCATGTACTTCTCCCAGACATCGTCGAAGTCAAGGTATTCCGTATCAACAGGGCGGTACTTGGGGCCGACCTGTATTCCGAGACGTTCGTCCACGCCGCCGTTTATTGCGTAAAGCAGGCACTTCGCAAGATTAGCTCTTGCTCCGAAGAACTGCATCTCCTTGCCCACTCTCATAGATGATACACAGCAGGCGATAGCGTAGTCGTCACCGTGGATAACTCGCATCATATCGTCGTTTTCGTATTGGATAGATGATGTCTTGATAGATATTTTTGCACAGTATTCCTTGAACTTCCGCGGGAGCTTCGTTGACCAGAGAATAGTCATATTCGGCTCGGGAGCAGTACCGAGGTTTTCGAGAGTATGCAGATAACGGAAGCTGTTCTTCGTGACCATGTGGTGACCGTCAACGTCAACGCCGCCGATAGATTCAGTTACCCATGTGGGGTCGCCTGAGAACAGTGCGTTATACTCCGGAGTACGCGCGAATTTGACGATACGCAGCTTCATGATGAAGTGGTCAATGAGCTCCTGAGCCTGTTCCTCGGTGATTATTCCTCGCTCAAGGTCACGCTGGATATAGATATCCAGGAAGGTCGAGGTGCGTCCGAGGGACATAGCAGCACCGTTTTGCTCCTTGACAGCTGCAAGGTAGCCGAAATAGAGCCACTGTACGGCTTCCTTAGCGGTCGTGGCAGGCTTTGAGATATCGAAGCCGTAGATATCGCCGAGCTTCTTGAGATCCTGCAATGCGCGAACCTGCTCAGCAAGCTCCTCGCGCAGGCGGATATTCTTGGAGGTCATTCTGACAAGTGAAGTTTCGATCTGGTGCTTCTTGTCCTCAATGAGGAGATCGGTGCCGTAGAGGGCAACACGGCGGTAGTCGCCTATGATACGTCCTCTGCCGTAAGCGTCGGGGAGTCCCGTTAGGATAGCAGCGTGGCGTGCGAGCCGCATCTCAGGAGTATAAGCATCAAAAACGCCCTGATTGTGGGTCTTTCTGTACTTTGTGAAGATCTCGACAACAGACGGATCGACCTCATAGCCGTACTCCTTGCAGGCCTGCTGAGCCATACGGATACCGCCGAAGGGCTGGAGAGAACGCTTGAACGGCTTGTCCGTCTGGAGGCCGACTATCTGTTCAAGTTCCTTGTTGAGGTATCCGGCACCGTGTGAGGTTATAGTTGAGATGATCTTTGTGTCCATATCGAGAACACCGCCGGCCTCACGCTCCTGACGCGAGAGGTCCATGACCTGTTCCCAGAGCTTTTTTGTGGCTTCTGTAGGCGGAGCGAGGAAGCTCTCGTCGCCGTCGTAGGGTGTGTAGTTTTTCTTGATAAAGTCGCGCACGTTGACGGAGGTATGGCTCCAGCGGCCATCATTGAAGCCGTCCCATTCCTTTGCCCAAGTGTTGATCATAGTGAGGACTCCTTTACAGCATAATTGTATGGTATAATCATACCACATTGTCACAAAAATGTCAATCTAAAAATTAACCAAGGCAAACAAAAAAAGCCGAAACAGTGTTCATATAAATAACAAATGTCTCACTGAACGTTTTCCGTCAGCTTTGGCTTTGGCTTAATACCGCCTGTGAAGAACTTCGCCTTCCAAATTTAATGCGCCTTGTTTGCATAAATTGGTGATTAGGGAGAATTTCCTTCTTTTTCTTCAGCAGGCTCTGCCGGTGCTTCGGCAGCCTCTGCTCTGGAATGCTCTATGAGCCTTTCCTTTTTTTCAAGGTTATAGAATCCGATCTTGTAGAAGGTCGCGGCAAGCGGTACTCCGAGCAGCATTCCCATGATACCGAACAGACTTCCGCCGACGGTAACTGCTGCCAGCACCCATATTCCCGGCAGTCCGACGGAGGTTCCCATGACCTTCGGGTAGATGATATTGTCGTCTATCTGCTGGAGGATTATCAGGAATACAAGGAATATCAGCGCCTTTGAGAAGCTTACCGTGCAGATGATGAACGCGCTGAGTATTGCTCCGACAAGCGCTCCGACGATCGGTACGAGCGCTGTTACGCCTATGATAGTTCCGGTCATTGCAGGGTAGGGGAGACGGAGCAGCGATGAGCCGATGAATGTGAGCGTGCCGATAAGTATCGCCTCTATGAACTGTCCGATGAAGAAGTTGGTGAAGGTCTCATGAGCGGTCGTGAGGAAGAAATTCATTTTATCAATAACTTTTTCGCTCATGTAAGCCTTCTGTATCCTGACAACATCCGCGTGGAGCTTGTCCTTGCGAAGAAGAAGATAAATCGCGAAAATTATGCCTATGATAGTGTTGATTATCGCGGAGGTCACGGAGGATATGAAGGATATTACTGAGCCGAAGATACCGAAGGCACTGTCCGCAAGCTTTGCGGTGACGTCGGCCTTGTTGATCTCGATGCTGTCTATCTGCTTGTTGAGCTCGGGGTATTGTCTGAGCTTTTTGTCGGCGTAATTCCGCAGCCTGTCATAGAGGTCAGGTATCTCATCGTAGAATAGCTTTCCGGCGGTCACGACCTCAGGGATGACGATTTTCATGACGAGCGCGATAGTTGCAAAAACTATGGAGAATGAGAAGATCAGGCAGAATGGCCTGCGTGTCGCTGCTATGAATTTTGAGTTTTGCTTCGGGAAGTAGTGCTTCTCGAAAAAATTCATGATTATATTGAAGATATAGGCTATAATGCAGCCGATCATCATTGGCGTGAGAGCTGACAGAGTGAGCCCGATCAGTCTTATAAATAACACGAAATTTTGCACTATCAGGCAGACTGCGACTGCAAGTGCTGCGATAAACAGATATTTTACCTTTTCCTTTTTTTTCATTCCGACCGTCCTTTAAGAATAGTATGCTATGATAATATTATAATATAAGTGTAAGAATAAGTCACGACAAATTTTGTTAATTTTTTGTAAATAAAGGTAATTTTGATTACAAAAGCTTGACGTGGAGGGCTGCGAGTGGTATAATTAGGAAAAATACTCATTTCAGGAGGTCATTATGTTCAGGATAGGTCACGGCTATGATGTTCACAGGCTCGTCGAGGGACGCAGGCTCATTCTCGGCGGCGTCCATATCCCCCATACCACAGGTCTGCTCGGTCATTCCGATGCGGATGTTCTTGCCCACGCGATAATGGACGCCATGCTCGGAGCGCTCGCACTCGGCGATATAGGGCATCTTTTCCCGGATACTGCCGACGAATTTGAAGGCGCTGACAGCATGAAGCTGATGTCGGAGGTCGTCCGTGTCTGCCGCGAAAAAGGCTATATTATCGGAAATATTGACGCTACAGTTATTGCTCAGGCGCCGAAGCTTGCTCCGCATATCCTGAAAATGCGTGAGAATATCGCAAAGGTCTGCGGCTGTGAGGCAACGCAGATAAGTGTCAAAGCAACTACTGAGGAAAAACTCGGATTTACCGGCGAAAAGCTCGGCATATCCGCCCATGCGGTCGCACTTATGGTAAAGGCTTGATTTTGTTATATATATAAAATAAGTTCAGCCCCCTTGACAAGTTATTGCTTTTGTGATATTATCATAATAGAAATAACAGAGGAGGCGGTCACATTGGACACAGAAAAGGAATTCCTCGCGGACTATAAGCTCAGCGATTACGAAAGACCTTCCGTTACTGCGGACGTAGCTGCTTTCATGATACGCCCGGAGGACAAGATCAGCTACCGGAAAGAACCGGAAAACAGCCTCAGGCTCCTTCTTATTCGCAGAGGCGGACATCCCTTTAAAGGTATGTGGGCCCTCCCCGGAGGATTCCTCCAGAAGGACGAAACTATCGAGGAATGTGCCCTGAGAGAGATACATGAGGAAACTCAGGTGCTTCCGGTCTCGATCATGCCCGTGGGTATTTTCAGCAGACCCGGCCGCGACCCCCGCGGCTGGATCATATCAAGCGCCTACGTTTCGGTAATAAGCGACGAGTCCGTAAGACAGGCCGGGAGCGATGATGCTTCCGATGCACAGTGGTTCAGCGTCGCTTTTGAACGCGGTGAGGATGAGACCTGCCGGCTCACCCTTACCTACGAGGACACCGTTCTCAATGCCGTGCTCGCCGAGGTCAGGACAAGCTTCGGACGGACGGAATTCCGCATTATTGACAGCGGCGGACTTGCGTTCGATCACGCTTCGATAATCGCCGCTGCACTGACTGTCCTCAGGAACGAGGCAAGAAATTACGACACTGTATTTGATTTCCTGCCGGAAAAGTTCACGCTCACAGAGCTCCAGAAGGTTCAGGAAACTATTATGAATGTGTCGATACTTCCGGCGAATTTCCGGCGTATGGTCAGCAGCTATGTCGAGGAAACGGACGAATTCGTCCGCGGCGGCGGTCACCGCCCCGCTAAGCTCTACAGAAGAAAAAATATCAGCAACGGATGATGTTTCATCAACAGGAGGTTTGTCATGAAAAAGTTTTTGATAGTGGTCGATATGCAGAAGGATTTCGTGGACGGTGCCCTCGGTACCGCTGAGGCTTGCGCGATAATACCTGCCGCTGCAAGGAAAATAGCTGAGTTCGATGGCGAGATATTCGCTACCTTCGACACTCACTTCGATAACTATTTGGATACTGCTGAGGGTAAGAAGCTCCCTGTTCCGCACTGTATAAAGGATACGGACGGCTGGCAGCTCAACGCCGATATCGCCGCTGCCCTCGCAGGAAAGAATTTCACTGCAGTTGAAAAATATACCTTCGGTTCTTTGAGACTTCCCGAGCTCATCAGAAAGGCTGCGGACGGCGAGGATATGAGCATCGAACTGATCGGTCTCTGCACGGATATCTGCGTCATAAGCAACGCTCTTGTGCTGAAGGCTGCCTTCCCGGAGGTGCCTGTCGCAGTTGATGAAAAGTGCTGCGCCGGAGTAACTCCCGATAAGCACAACGCGGCTATCGAGACGATGAAAAGCTGCCAGATAGATATTTTATAAGGAGGAATCACCATGAAACTTGCACCTATTGTTATCTCACTCCTTGACACTGATCTTTACAAGTTCAATATGGATCAGGTCATTTTCCACAAGCACACCGACCTCTGCGGTCAGTATTACTTCAAGTGCCGCAATAAGGACATTGTCTTCACCCCTGAAATGGTGCAGGAGATCAATGACCAGATAGACTTCCTCTGCACCCTCCGTTTCAAAAAGGAGGAGCTTGACTACCTGCGCTCCATACGCTTCATCAAGGACGACTATGTTGAATTTCTCCGCCTCTGGCACCCGATCAGGGACTACGTTACCGCTGAACTCGCAGAGAACGGCGAATTGCAGATAGTTGTGGACGGTCCGCTCTTTTCGGCTATGCAGTTTGAGATATACCTCCTCGAGATCGTCAACGAGGTCTACTTCCGCATGAAGTATGACTACGACACGCTGCTCGCCTCCGCAAAGGAACGCCTCGATGCCAAGATAAGGGCTATGAACGACGGCACCTATACCTTTAAATTCGCTGAATTCGGCTGCCGCAGAAGGCTCTCCCGCGAGTGGGAGGACGTTGTGGTGAAGCGCTTCGTGACCGAGACTGACAAGTGTGTGGGTACTTCAAACGTTTACCTTGCAATGAAGTACAACGTTACTCCTATCGGTACATATGCCCACGAATTCGTTCAGATGTACCAGGGCATCGACTCAATACCGCTCGCCTATACCAATCATTACGCCATGAATGACTGGTATGACGAGTACGACGGCGACAACGGTACTGCCCTCACCGACACGATAACGACAGATCTCTTTCTCCTCGACTTCAACCGTTCAATGGTCAATAACTATACCGGCGTCCGCCACGACAGCGGCGACCCGTATGCGTGGGGCGAGAAGATCATCAGTCATTACAAGAAGTACGGAGTTGACCCTAAGACAAAGCTCCTGCTGTTCAGCGACAGCCTCGACTTCGACCGCGCTCAGAAGCTGTACGATCACTTTTGCGGCAGATCAAAGGTTTCCTTCGGCATAGGGACCTTCTGCTCGAATGATACGGAAGCTCCAGCGCTCAACATCGTCATAAAGCTCCAGTACGTCAACGGCAGACCCGTCGCCAAGCTCTCCGACGACTTCGGAAAGGCTATGTGCCGCGATGAGGATTACCTTGAATACCTCAGACGCTCCGTGGATTTCAGACTTCGGAGAGAAGCGGATAAGAGAAAATGATAAAAAGCCCGGAACTGTTCCGGGCTTTCTTTATGTCTTGCCGGTGCACTGTGTTTAGATATAACTAAAATCTATAACCGGCTATGAAATTTACGGATTGGACAAATATATAAAACCGATGTATAATATAGACATACTAAACAAAAGGAGTGGCAATGATGAAAAAACTGAATACACTGAGCCGTCTCCGTTCAATTATCCGTGGAATGGACCGAATGTGCAGACAGCGATGTTTATAACTGAAACTTATCCGTAAGATCACTATTGACCGTAAATTACTTATATATCAGGAGGAAATTACAATGGCTGACAATAAATTACATTTCGAGACCCTTCAGCTCCACGTCGGACAGGAGCAGGCTGACCCCGCTACAGATGCAAGGGCAGTTCCGATATACGCTTCAACTTCTTACGTTTTCCATAACTCACAGCACGCCGCTGACCGCTTCGGCCTCAAGGACCCCGGCAATATCTACGGCAGGCTTACTAATTCCACCCAGGACGTTTTCGAGAAGCGCATCGCTGCTCTTGAAGGCGGTGTTGCCGCCCTCGCTACAGCCTCCGGCGCAGCAGCTATAACCTACGCTATACAGGCTCTTGCAAAGGCTGGCGAGAACATCGTTGCCTCAAAGACCATTTACGGCGGCACCTACAACCTGCTCGCCCACACTCTCCCGCTCTACGGTATAACCGCTTCATTCGCCGATCCTCAGGTGGAAGGCTCATTTGAAGCTGCTATCAATGAGAATACAAAGGCTGTCTTCATCGAGACCCTCGGCAACCCTAATTCCAACGCTATCGACATAGAAAAGATAGCTAAGATAGCACACGCTCACGGCATCCCGCTCGTTGTTGACAATACCTTTGCTACATCCTATCTCGTCCGTCCTATCGAGTACGGCGCTGATATAGTCGTTCATTCCGCTACTAAGTTCATCGGCGGTCACGGTACGGCAATAGGCGGTGTTATCGTTGACAGCGGGAACTTCGACTGGGCAGGATCCGGACGTTATCCGTGGGTATCCGAGCCCAATCCCAGCTACCACGGTGTAAGCTTCACGGCAGCAGCCGGCCCCGCAGCCTTCGTGACATATATCCGCGCTATCCTCCTCAGGGATACAGGCGCAACTCTTTCGCCCTTCCACGCCTTCATCTTCCTCCAGGGACTTGAAACGCTCTCACTCCGCGTTGAGAGACATACCTCAAACGCCCAGAAGATAGTTGATTACCTCGCAAAGCATCCGCAGGTAGAGGCTGTTCATCACCCGTCGCTCAGCTCCGAGCCGAGCCATGAGGTATACAGAAAATACTTCCCCAACGGCGGCGGAAGCATCTTCACATTTGATATAAAGGGCAGCGAGGACGATGCAAAGAAGTTCATCGACAATCTCAGTATTTTCTCGCTCCTCGCTAATGTTGCGGACGTAAAGTCTCTCGTTATCCACCCGGCTTCGACCACACATTCACAGCTCACGGAGAGCGAGCTGCTCGAGCAGGGCATCAAGCCCAATACTATCCGCCTTTCGATAGGCACCGAGCATATCGACGACCTCATCGCAGCTCTTGACGGTGCATTTGCAGCGATAAGATAAGTCTTCGATGTGCAGAAGCATGACCTCATTCTGCACATTGACATACATCTGACAGCATTTCTTTTCCCCCTGACTTATGTCAGGGGCCTTTTTTTTCTTGACATTCAAACCGGCAATGAGTATAATTATAGTGAACGTCAAAAATTTTGTCGTTTGCTATAGAAGAAAAAGTGAGGGTCGGATATGGAAGAAAATAAAACGCCGAAATTTCCTGTATTCTCCGAGCAATGCCCTGCAACTAACCGCACGCAGCTGCTTGCTCTTATCATCGCGGCGGCAATTGCTTTTGTTTCTATCCTGTATTCATTCATCAACACTCAGGCGGAATATGAAAAGACCTATGATAAGTATTACGGCGAGGTCAATGACTTCATCAAGCATGAACGGAAAAGCTACAGAGCTGCAATGGCTGACGGCAACGAAAAGGACTACGACTCTGCGGCAAACGATGTGCTCCTCGATTTTCTTACCCTTGGTATTTACTCTTACTCCCGGAACGACCCGCATAATTATAAAAAGGAGAATGACTACCTCCTCGCGCAGGCGAAAAAGAAATACTCCAGTTTTCTCGCGCCCGAGCCGAAAATTATCATAGCTAAGGGCATCATAAACGGCTGGAGCAGGAAGAAAACTATCAGGGAAATAAAAAAAGACGATAAGAGCTTCCTCGCTCCGTATGCTTTAGTCAACTTTATTGCCATTGTAGTTTATATCTTCCTT
>CAMOXW010000130.1 GCA_946629405.1 uncultured Ruminococcus sp. | reverse complement strand
CGATACCGCGCGCTAACACAAATGATTTAGCTCACGCCCTCCTTGATCGCTTCGGCTCGCTGCGGGAAGTCCTAAAATCTTCCCCGGATGAGCTCTGCTCGGTAAAAGGCATCGGCAGTTCAAGCGCTTTTATGCTGCATCTTGTTGGAAGTATCATCTCTATGCTCGACGAACGCGCCGCTGAAGGTACTTTTTTCAGTACCTCACAAGCATACCTTGACAGCTTCTTCGCATCTTCAACCCCCGGCACATTTATTATGATATTCCTCAACTCCAGGAACAACGTCATCAGCACCCGCTCTGCAAGTGAATCAGCTATTGTATCAGGCGAGCTGAGCGTCCGGAACATTCTCACGGATATACTGTTGACTGACGCAAGGTCAGTAATTATCGGCATCTGCCACGGAGAGGATTCCACTGCTCTTTCATCCGCCGACATGAATCTGCTCAAAATAATCAGAAAGCCCCTTGAAGGTATCGGCACCAGGATCGCTGATGTCATAATCAAAGGCGGCTCGCAGCACTTCTCTATGCACGAAAGCTCCGCCTATATGCTCTGATGGCTAAGCTTTTCTTTTAGCCCAGTTGCTTTCAATTCCGGTTTCCATGCAATATATTGAATTTGCCGCTATGATGATAGCGGCAATTTTTTTTGGGTAAATAACAAATAGGGTGGTCGTCAGATTCCGGCGTTTGCGTAATTGCTCCACCTCACAGTGAGGAGGAATGTCAAGACCGCTGTTTACAGCGCTTGTTTTAGTCTTGACATTCTGAGACACTGTGATACAATGGCAATTTGCGAACGCACAACCACCTGAAAAAGCTTCATACCCCAAAAATCATAACGTGGAGCGGCGTTTCTGCCGCTCTTTTTATTGCATAATTCATAATCAGCGGACACCGCAGCTGTTCACTTCAACCTTCGGAGCGCCGGGACAGCGTTCACTGCACAAAAAAAGGCTTGTAAAATGATAGCTTTTATGGTATGATATAAATGTAAAGCTATATGCTCTTGCAGATGGGAGAGAAATTGGACATGAATATCACTATCAGCGGCACTATGACCGCCGGGATAAACTTCGCTATGCAGCAGAATTACGTCCCGGTATTCCGCGGACTTACCGTTACAAACAATACAGACAGCGTTCTCAGCAGCGTCAGGCTGCGTATTTCCTTCGAGCCGGAATTCGCCCGTACATACGAGACTGTTCCCGCCGACCTCAGACCCGGCCAGCCGGTCGAGTTCTCGCCCGTGAATATTGTCATGAACCCCGAGTACCTGTTTGCTCTCACGGAAAAGCTCGTAGGCAGCGTTACTATCGAGGCGCTCCGGGGCGACGAGGTCATCGGATGCGAAAACCGCAGCATCGAGCTGCTTGCCTATGACCAGTGGACAGGCGTCAACTTCATGCCGGAAATGGCTGCGGCGTTCATGACCCCGAACCACCCCCGCGTGAAGGAGATCATCTCTCAGGCAAGCCTCTACCTCCGGAAGTGGACAGGCGACCCGTCCTTCACCGGCTATCAGTCAAAGAACCCGAACATCGTAAAGCAGCAGATGGGCGCAGTCTATGCGGCGCTTCAGGAGGCTAACATAGCCTATACCATGCCGCCTGCGAGCTATGAGGAGGCTCAGAGGATAAGGATGCCCGACGCTGTCCTCGAGGGCAAGTCCGGCACCTGCCTTGACCTTGCGGTGCTGTACTGCTCATGCCTCGAGGCGATAGGCCTCAACCCGCTCCTCGTACTGAAAAAAGGTCACGCCTTCGCTGCCTGCTGGCTCGAGAACGAGACCTTCCCGGATGCTCTGCAATTCGATGTGACAGCGCTCACAAAACGTATCGCTCACGGTATCGACGCGATCTGCGCTGTGGAGTGTACGGACTTCGTCGCAGGCAAGAGCACTGACTTCAACGACGCTGAAAAACACGCTGCCGCTGCACTCAGCGACCAGAGCGAGTTCTACTTTGCGATAGACGTTATCCGCACGCGCTCCGGCGGCATAAGACCGATCCCCTCGCGCATTTCCGAGAACGGCACCTTCAAAGCGGTCGATTACGGCGAAAGGAAGGGTTCCGAGATAACCTCCGCCCCGGACGAGCTGCAGCTGATCGGACAGGGCGCCCTCAGCGAGCGTGAGGTGACAAAGCAGGTCATCTGGGAGCGCAAGCTTCTCGACCTCAGCCTCAGGAACAGCCTGCTCAATTTCCGGCCGAATTCAATGAGCGTCCAGCTCATGACGGACTCCCTTGCGACCCTCGAGGACGAAATGTCAAAGGGCGAGGAATTCCGCGTGATGCCGGCACCGAACGACATGGCTCTGACCGTTGCCGACAGCAGGATATACGAAATGGAAAACGACCGCGGCCGCATCGCTGATATCGCCGCGACCGAGTTCAGGAGCCGCCGCCTGAGGTCCTACCTCAGCGAGAGCGAGCTCGACCGCATTATGAAGAAGCTTCACCGTCAGGCAAAGGTCAGCCTCGAGGAAAACGGCGTAAATACGATATATCTCGCCCTCGGCTTCCTGCGCTGGTACGAGACCGACAAGAGCGAAAAGGCAAGGTACGCCCCCCTCATACTCATCCCCGTCGATATCACCCGTAAGGTGCAGGAGAAGGCTTATTCAATTGCTATCCGCGACGAGGATACTCAGGTCAATATCACAATGCTCGAAATGCTGAGACAGTTCTTCGGCATTGACATCAAGGGACTCGACCCTGTTCCAATGGACGAGAACGGCGTTGACTTAAACCTCATTTTCAGCACCATCCGTCAGGGCATAATGGCTCAGAACCGCTGGGATATCGAGGAATATGCCTTCATCGGCCAGTTTTCCTTCAACCGCTTCATCATGTGGAACGACATCCGCAACCGTGCCGACGAGCTTGCAAAGAACAAGGTCGTCGCAAGCCTCATCTCCGGCAGGACCGAGTGGCAGGACGGCGATATCTATATCTCCCCGCTCGACCTCGACAGCAAGGTCGCTCCCACTGATCTTGCAGTTCCGCTGAGTGCCGATTCATCGCAGCTTGCAGCAGTTTACGCTGCCTCGCAGGGCAAGAGCTTCGTCCTCCACGGACCTCCCGGGAGCGGCAAGTCCCAGACCATCACCAACATGATCGCAAGTGCGCTGTATCACGGAAAATCCGTGCTTTTCGTCGCTGAAAAAATGGCGGCGCTCTCGGTCGTTGAAAAGAGGCTGAACAAGGTCGGCCTCGGACCGTTCTGCCTGGAGCTTCACTCAAATAAAGCCCAGAAACGCGCGGTTCTCAGCCAGCTTGACGAAACACTGAACGTCGGCAGGATCAAGCACCCTCAGGAGTACAAGGCGCAGGCTGAGAAGATCGCCGAAATGCGCCGCGAGCTCAACTCAACTATGGAGGAGATACACAAGCAGCGCAGCTTCGGTATGTCCATGTATGACGCTGCCGTGATGTACGAGAATAACCGCGGATACGGCGGAAAATTCACTTTTACCGCTGAGCAGATAGACGCCATGAGCGCTGGCTCATATTCCCTCTGGAGGGAAACTCTCGGGAGCCTCGCTGCGGCGGGAAGGGAGTTCGGCGACGTGACCGCGACCCCCCTCAATGTTTGCAGAGCCGACCACTGTGACCCTTCGACAAGGGACGAGCTCGAAGGAAAACTCTCCGCCCTGAAAGGCCTGCTTTCGGCTGCCGAGGGCGGTACCGCGGAGCTTTGCTCACTGTGCGGCACGGAGAGCCTTACCTACCCCCAGTGCAGGGCGGCTGCGGAAGTGCTTGCAGCGGCTTCGGACGAAGGATACATCATCCCGCAGATAGTCAGCGGCGGCGAATGGGAGCTCAGAAAGGCTCCGGCAGAGCACCTAATCGAGTGCGGCAGGGAACTGAAAGGTCTGAAAGCAGAGGTGCTTGAAAAGTTCGAGCCGTCCGTCCTTGCCTTCGACAGCAGCGGCGCTCTGGTCAACTGGAAGACCGCTCAGAGCAAGTGGTTCATGCCGAAATTTTTCAGGAGCAGGAAGCTTGTCAGCGAGCTTGCCGCTCACGCGAAGTCCTCAGGCACCGTCACAAAGGGCAGTATCGTCGGACATTACGAAAAGCTCAACCGTCTTGGCGAGCTCAGCCGCGAATTGAAGGAAGCTCCGGCTGAGGTAACATCGGTATTCGGTACGCTCTGGCTCGGCGAGGACACGGACTGGGATATCCTCGCACAGGCAGCCGCAATCTCGGAGCAGGTGCGCGGCAAGGTCCTCTCTGCGCCTCTCAGCGGCGAGCAGAAGCTCCGGCTTTCGGAGGCAGTATGCGAAAAGTTCGGCAGCCCGGCTGAAAAGTCTGTGAGCCGCGCATCCGCAGAGAAGGTGACCTCGGACTATGCTGCCCTCGATGCCGCTGTTTCGGAACTGGAGCAGAAGTACGGCTTCATCCCGGAAAGGCTCATTTCCGGCGACAACTGGTGCGGCTTCGGCATTGACAAGGCTGAGGCTGTGACCCGCGCTCTCCCGCAGCTCAAGGAGTGGACGGGCATCGTTACGATATGCAGCAGGCTCACTGAGCTCGGTATCGGCAACGTCGCGGAGGCTTACCTCTCGGGCGAGGTGCCTGCGGAGCAGCTTATCAGGGCGTTCGACTGCGACCTCGGAAAGAGCATGACAACTCTCGTTATTTCCCGCAGCAGCGAGCTTTCACGCTTCCAGGGAACTCTGTACGAGGACACTATCAGACGCTTCGGAGAGGTGCTCGACAATTTCAGCAAGCTCACCATGCAGGAGCTTGTTGCCGAGCTTTCAGCGAAGATACCCGCAGCAGGCGCTTCTGCCGGAAGCTCCGAGATAGGCATACTCCAGAAGGCGATAAAGAGCAACGGCCGCATGATGTCCATTCGCAAGCTCTTTGACAGCATCCCGAACCTCCTGCGGAGGATGTGCCCGGTAATGCTCATGAGCCCGATATCGGTGGCGCAGTACATCGACCCGGCTTACCCGAAATTCGACCTCGTTATCTTCGACGAGGCTTCGCAGCTCCCGACCTGCGAGGCTGTGGGAGCTATCGCGCGCGGTGAGAATGTCATCGTCGTTGGAGACCCGAAGCAGCTTCCTCCGACCAGCTTCTTCAGCTCGAATCAGGTGGACGAGGAGAACTATGAAAAGGAGGACCTCGAAAGCGTTCTGGATGACTGCCTCGCACTCTCGATGCCGCAGAAGCATCTGCTCTGGCACTACCGTTCACGCCACGAGAGCCTCATAGCTTACAGCAATATTAAGTACTACGAGGGAAAGCTTTTCACGTTCCCGTCGCCTGACGACCAGGTGTCCGAGGTGAGCTGGGTACACGTTGACGGCTATTACGACAAGGGCTCGACCAAGACAAACAAGGCTGAGGCAAAGGCTATCGTGGAGGAGATTTCCCGCAGACTGCGCGACCCCGAGCTCAGAAAGCTCAGTATCGGCGTCGTAACGTTCAGTATGCCGCAGCAGAACCTTGTTGACGATATGCTTATGGATGCCTACCGCAGCGACCCGCAGCTCGAAATATGGGCGAATGAGCAGTATGAACCTATCCTCATAAAGAACCTCGAAAACGTTCAGGGCGACGAGCGCGACGTCATTATGTTCTCGATAGGCTACGGCCCCGACAAGGACGGCAAGGTCTCGATGAACTTCGGTCCGCTCAACCGCGACGGCGGATGGCGAAGGCTGAATGTTGCGATATCGCGTTCAAAGTGCCAGATGATAGTCTTCTCGACGATCACTCCCGACCAGATCGACCTTTCAAGAACACGCTCGGACGGAGTTGAGGGACTTAAAGGCTTCCTCGAATTTGCCGCTAAGGGAAGGAGCGCTCTCGCTGTGCGCGGAGGTGCTTCGGCAGCCAGAAACGGCTTCGGCGAGGCTGTTGCGGCTGAGCTTGAAAAAATGGGCTATCAGGCAAAGTGCAGCGTCGGCTGCTCGGATTACAGGGTGGATGTTGCTGTGTGCAATCCCGACAAGCCTGATACCTACATCCTCGGAATAAGCTGCGGAAGCCTGTCCTATTACCAGAACGGCACGGCGTCCGACAGAACTCTCTCGCAGCCCGCGGTGCTCAGGGGACTGGGCTGGAACGTGATGAACGTTTACATCCTCGACTGGCTCGACAACCGCGAGCGCGTGCTCGGCAAGATACGCGATGAGATAGAGAAAGACCTCGAGCTTTACAGAAACCCCGAAAAGAAACAGCCTGAGGAGGCAAAGCCGAAGCAGGAGCTCGTATTTGAGCAGGAAAAACCCGTTCAGCTCAGCGATCAGTGCGATAAGTATACCTCGTTCGCAGTGAAGTCCTACGGCGTTTCGGAGAACTTCAACGAGGCAAATATCACAAAGATTGCGAAGAACGTGAGCGATGTCCTCAGGGCGGAGGCGCCTGTCAGCAAGAACGCCCTTGCAAAGAAGGTTTTCGCGTGCTGGGGGATATCAAGACCCGGCGCTGCGATGAAAAAGACCCTCGATGCGGCTGTAGAAAAGGCTCCTCACGCTTCGACCTTCTGCGGCGATGCTGAATTCCTCTGGCAGCCGGAGCAGTCTCCGGAAAGCTATGACAAGTGCCGCACGGAGTATGCAGGCGATGAACGCCGCGATATAGGCGATGTCCCGCCGCAGGAGCTTGCTGCCGGAATAAAGCGCATCATGGCGCGTCAGATAGCGATGCAGCGTGACGATCTTCTCCGCGAAACAGCTCATCTTTTCGGCTATTCAAGAATGACACCGGCGCTTGAAACTGCGCTGTCCCTCGGCATAAGGGAGGCTAAGACCCGCGGATATATAGCCTTCGGCGAGGAAGGAAAGATAACGTTCGTTGAGAGCTGAGAGCTTTATAAGTTAAGAGTTGAGAGTTGAGAGTTGAAAGTTAAGGTGTTCGCTGGCGCTCACATATTTTAAATCCGTCGCCATCAGGCGACACCTTAACTAATCACTAAGAGCTAAACAGAAAGTATTCAGGAGGCAGAAATTGAAACGGCTACAGATACTTATAGGAAAAATTATTGTGAAAATGCTGCGGCTCATGCACAGAAACGCCGGGAACCTTCCCGGAATAGTCCTCTGGCATCTCTCCCGGCATAAGGCGGTGTCGATGTTCAGGGTGGAATGCCCGATAATCGCTGTCACCGGCACCAACGGCAAGACCTCGGTGACAAACTGCATCGCCAGAATGTTTGAAAAGAGCGGAAAGAAGATCATCACCAACCGCGAGGGAAATAACCTCGATACCGGCATATGCTCGCTGCTGCTGCGTCACTGCGACATGAAGGGCAGGGTGAAGGCCGATATGCTGATCCTTGAAACGGATGAATCGCACGTTCCGGTGGTGTATTCACAGCTGAAGCTCGAAACGCTCATTGTGCTCGACTTCTTCCGCGACCAGCTCGACCGCAACGGCGAAATGGAGACACTTATCCAGAAGATAAACGGCTTCTGCAAGACCTTCGGGGGCAACCTCATCCTCAACGGCGACGACCCGAATACCGCCCGCCTCGGCAGGGCTAACCCGGACAACAAGAACGTGAAATACTTCCACGCACAGCGCTATGCCTACGCGACAGACAAGGCTTTTGAAGCCTCGGAGGGACGCTTCTGCCCGTTCTGCGGCGAGGAGCTGAAATACGAATACTATCAGTATTCCCACATCGGAAAATTCCGCTGCGAAAAGTGCGGCTTCGGCGACTATGAGCCCTATATCACGGCAGGCAGCATCGACCTTTCAAAGCCGGAGTTCACCGCGGACGGCAACCGCTATACCCCTAAGCTCAACAGCATCTACAACGTCTACAATATGACCGCTGTTGCGGCTGCTGCAAAGCTCTACGGCATCGACCAGAAGATCACGGACAGCGTTATTTCCGGATATACCGTCAAAAACGGCAGAATGGAGAGCTTCATGCTCGGCGACAGGCTGACTACGCTCAACCTCGCAAAAAATCCCGTCGGCGCAAATATGACCCTGCGCGTGATGAACGAAATGGAGGGCGAAAAGGAGCTGCTTTTCGTGCTCAACGACAACGTTGCGGACGGACTTGACGTGTCGTGGATATGGGACATCAATTTCAGCGTTTTCGAGCGCGTGACGAGGGTCGTCACCTCTGGAACAAGGGCTTATGATATCGCGGTGAGGATCAAATGCTCCGGCTTCGATCAGGCAAAGATCGTGGTAAAGCCTGACCTTGACGAGGCGGTGGAGGAGCTCGCCTCAACGCCAGGAAGAAAGTTCGTCATAGCAAATTATACCGCGGTCCAGCCGACAAGAGCTGCACTTGCGGGGTATATTGAGAAGCACGGAGGCAGGAAGTCATGAAGGACATAAAAATTCTGCATATGTATGCGGATATGCTCGATCTCTACGGCGACTGCGGAAACATGGAGATAATGCAGTACCGGTGCAGGATGCGCGGTATAGGCTGTACGGTCGATCACTACTCGATAGGCTCGCCGGAGCCGGACTTCGCTTCATACGACATGATCTACATCGGCGGCGGTGCTGACCTCGAGCAGCAGCACATCTCAGCCGACCTCATGGAGCGCCGCGGCGGCATAATGAAGGCGTATAAGCAGGGGACATTCCTGTTCCTCATCTGCGGCGGATATCAGCTTATGGGCAAGTTTTACCGTGATGCGGACGGAAACGATATCAGGGGGCTCGGACTTTTCGACTATTATACCGTTGCTCCGGAGAGCCGGAAAATGCGCTGTATAGGCAATATCGTGGTGCAGGCGGAGCTCGGCGGGAAAAAGGTGAGCGTGGTCGGCTTCGAGAACCACGGGGGTCAGACCAAGGGCGTGAAAACTCCCTTCGGCAAGGTGCTGTGCGGCAGCGGCAACTGCTCAAAAGGCGGGTACGAGGGCTATTTCGAGAAGAACGTCATCGCGACCTATCTGCACGGTCCCTGCCTGTCGAAAAATCCGGAGGTCGCGGACTATATGATAGCCTACTGCGTAAGCAGGGGCGAAGCGGAGCCGGAGGTTCTTGCAGAGCTTGACGACAGCCTTGAAAAACAGTGCCGTCAGGTCATGCTCGGGCGGCTTCTGAAAAAGTGAGCGCAACAGACAGTTGCTTGAACTGCGGCGCGGATGTGGTATAATAAATGTGAGGTGAAAATTATGGAAACAAGAGAAATTATACTTGAACTCAGGAAAAAAGCGGGACTTTCGCAGGACGAGCTTGCAGCTAAGGTCTTCGTGACCCGTCAGGCTGTATCACGCTGGGAGAACGGCGAGACTGTTCCGAATACGGAAACGCTGAAGCTGCTTTCGGGGCTCTTCAATGTGTCCATCAACACGCTTCTCGGCTCGCCGGGAAAGCTGATATGGCAGTGCTGCGGGATGCCGCTCGACGACACGATCATAAGCCGTGAGACGGACGGAAGTTTCAACGAGGCCTACTGCAAGTGGTGCTATGCGGACGGAAAATTCGCCTATACGGATATGCAGCAGATAATAGAATTTGCTGTCGGACATATGTCAAGCGAAGAATTCCCGCCGGATAAGGTGCGCGAATATATGGGCGGACTTCTGCCTACGCTGAAACACTGGCAGACAGAATCAAAGTAAAAATTACAGACTTTACGGACAGCTCCATGCTGTCCGTTTGTCATTTTCCGGGAAGTTCCTCCATAGAATGTAGAAGAAAATTCAGGAGGACGGTATGATAATCAAGAGCAAGATAGTCCGCGACACGGTGCTGCTGACGGCGATGCAGCTTTTTCTGGACACGGCAGCACTGCTGCTGAACGTTTTCATTACCCGCAGGCTCGGCACACCTGCAATGGGCGTGATCGCGCTTACGGGAACGTTTTTCGGCCTTGCCGGGATGATCTCCAACGGCAACGCCTATCTCTGCACGAGCCGGCTCATCTCGGAGGAGCTGGGAAAGCCCTCGTCTGCGCCGGAGAAGGTGCTTTCACACGGGATAAGGCTCTGCCTGATGCTCAGCATCGGCACATCGGCAGTGATAGCAGGGCTTGCGGACGTTTTCAGCGGGAGGATATTCGGGGGAGCAGTTCCGGCGGGCTGCATAAGGCTTATGCCGGCAGCACTTATCCCGGGAGCGCTCGCAGCCTGTCTTAAAGGCTACTTCAACGCCTGCCGGAGATCGCCGGTGACGGCAGCGGGGGATATACTGGAATTTCTGGTAAGGTGTGCAGCGGTGGCATTCATGGTCGTCCGCGCAGGTGAAGCAGGGAGCGGTACGGTCTGCGCCATAATGATGACGGGGATGATCGCGGGAAGTTCAGCCTCGCTCATTTACTTTTCACTGATGTACATGAAGCTTCGCGGGAGGAGCGGCGGGGAATGCTCGCTGAGCTTCCGGAGATACGCAGGCTTTGCGCTGCCGATAATGGGCGGAGGGATACTCACGGCGGTGCTGAGCAGCGCGAATGACGCGCTGATACCGGTATGTCTGCGGCAGTACGGTGATTCGGCAGGGCGGGCGCTGAGTCTGTTCGGGGTATTCGAGGCGATAGTCATACCGGCACTGTTCTTTCCGTCGGTGATACTCTGCTCGATGTCGGGGCTGATAGTGAGCGAGACTGCGCGCGCGGCAGCCGGAGGTGACAGGAGGCGGATAAAGGAGCTGTCGGGGCGGCTGACGGAATGGACGCTGATGTACGCGGTATTTTCAGCGGCAGTTCTGATGAGGTATGGGGGAATAATAGGTGAAATGCTCGGCGGGGGAGAGCTTGCGGGGCGGATGATACCGGCGATAGCGCCGGTGGTGCCGTTCATCTACATGGAGATAATCCTTGAAGCGATGATAAAGGGCATGGGATATCAGGGGTTCTCGTCGATGAATTATCTTGCGGAGTACGCAGTGAGGATATCGGTGGTGCTGGTCGCGGTGCCGAGGCTTGGCTTCTGGGGGATAGCGGCGTCCTACTACGCGAGCAACGTGCTGGGCAACTGCTCGCGCTGTGCGAAGCTGATAAGGAGCGCGGGGATGCCGTTCAGACCCGTGCGGACGGTCGGGGTGCCGGTGGTTTACGCCTTCATGACGATGAAAGCGGCAGAACTTCTGGTGAGGGCAGTTTCCGGTGGTACGGAGGGGCTCACGCAGGCAGCGGCGGTGACTTTGCTGTGGGGGAGCGGATATCTTGCGGTGTTTCTGTTTCTGGGGAGGCTTCGTCCATTTGGCATGAAAAAGACTCTCAGTTTTGGTAAAAATGCACAACAAATCATAGGGTGAGTAATATGAAATGTAGAAAATTTTAATTGAGTATTGCAATTTGTTAAAAAACAGTTTATAATATTTGTGTGCAGTGCATAAACTGCTATCTACATTTCCAGAGGAGAAAATCATTATGAAAGAATACGATGTCAACCGAGTAAAAAACATTGCACTTGCCGGACATAACGGTTCGGGCAAGACTTCTCTTGCGGAGGCTATACTTTACAAAGCCGGAGCGTCCGACCGTCTGGGCAAAACTGCCGACGGCACCACTGTCTGCGACTATGACCCCGAGGAGGTCAGGAGACAGATATCTATCGGCACCTCACTGGCTTCTTTTGAATATAACGACTATAAATTCAACCTTCTCGATACGCCCGGTCTGTTCGACTTTGCGGCTGAAATGATCGAGGGCATCCGTGCAGCAGATACCGTCCTCATCACCGTTTCGGCAAAGTCCGGAGTAAAGGTCGGCGCGCGCAAGGCATATGCCGAGGCTGTGAAGCAGGGCAAGTCAAAGATGTTCGTCGTGACCAAGATCGACGACAAGGATGCGAATTTCTTCAACGTCCTCACAGAGCTCAAGACCGTTTTCGGCCCTACAGTTTGCCCTGTTGTGGTCCCTGTAGTCAGCCGCGGAAAGATCGTTGAGTATGTAAATCTTATCGAAATGAAGGCCTATAAGTACGACGCCAAGGGCAACGCTATCGAGACCGAAATGCCCACCGCCGAGATATCCGAGAAGTTCGAGTACCGTGTTGACGGACTTGTTGCCGCTGTTTCGGAGGCTGTTGCTGAGACCTCAGACGAGCTTATGGAGAAGTTCTTCGAGGGCGAGCCCTTCACGCAGAAGGAACTTATCAACGGCATCCACGACGGTATGAACCGCGGTATCATCACACCTGTGGTATGCACCTCCGCGACTGAGCTTGCGGGCATAGATATGCTCCTCAAGGAGTTTGAGCTTCTTCTTCCCGCGCCTGATGAGGTCTACAGCGCCGAGGCCTATACGCCTGCAAAGGACGTTGTTGAAGTAAAGTGCGACAAGGCTGATCCGCTTTCAGCTTATATATTCAAGACTATCGCTGACCCGTTCGTGGGCAAAATGTCCATGATAAGGGTTATGTCGGGCAGGCTTAATGCCAATTCCGACGTGGTGAACGCTACAACAGGCGCGACCGAGAAGGTCGGCAAGCTCTTTACCCTCTGCGGAAAGAAGCAGTCCGAAGCAGCCGGCGCTAATGCAGGCGATATAGTTGTTGCATCCAAGATCAGCGCAAACACCGGTGACACACTTACCGACGTTTCGAGAATAATAGAATTCCCGGCTATGGAGTTCCCGCGCCCCTGCTATTCAATGGCTGTAAAGGCAAAGACTCAGGGCGATGAGGCTAAGATCTCCGCAAGCATACAGAGACTTATCGAGGAAGACCCCACTCTCACCTACGTTCAGGACGAAAGCACAAAGGAGCAGATACTCAGCGGTCTCGGCGAGCAGCATATCGAGGTCGCCGCAGCAAAGCTCAAGAGCAAGTTCGGCGTTGATGTGAACCTTACCGTGCCTAAGATAGCCTACAAGGAGACTATCCGCAAAAAGGTCAGGGTCGAGGGCAAGCATAAGAAGCAATCCGGCGGTCACGGTCAGTACGGTCATGTCTGGATCGAGTTCGAGCCGTGTGTAAGCGATACTCTCGTATTCGAGGAGAAGGTTTTCGGCGGTGCTGTGCCTAAGAACTACTTCCCGGCAGTTCAGAAGGGTCTGGAGGAGTCCGTGAAGAAGGGCGTGCTTGCGGGCTGCCCTGTAGTCGGACTGAAGGCTATACTTGTGGACGGCTCCTATCACCCTGTTGATTCATCGGAAATGGCGTTCAAGACTGCCGCTTCCATTGCTTATAAGGAAGGCCTCCGTCAGGCAGACCCGGTAATGCTTGAGCCTATCGGCGAGCTGAAGGTGACTGCTCCTGACGACAATACCGGCGATATCATGGGCGAGCTCAACAAGCGCCGCGGCAGAGTTCTCGGTATGGAGCCTGTTGAGCACGGAACAACGCTGATACAGGCAGAGGTGCCGATGCGTGAGATGCACGATTTTGCGATGTACCTGCGCCAGACCACAAGGGGCATGGGCAGCTTCACTTTCGATTTTGTAAGATACGAGCAGCTTCCCGCAAATCTTCTTACAGAGGTAATATCCTCGGTCGGAACAGATGAATAAGGTCAAGGGGTACGCTTCGGCGTACCCTTTTCATATCGCGGCGAAGCCTGAGCTGCTGAAAATGCGGATATTCCGTGTTCCGGGCTGGGCAAAAAAATTTTCTGAAAAAATTTTCAAAAAGGGGTTGACAAATGAAAAAAAGCGTGATATAATATATAAGTCGTCAGGCACAAGAGCAATGACGAAAGCGTGGGGGTTTAGCTCAGCTGGGAGAGCATCTGCCTTACAAGCAGAGGGTCATAGGTTCGAGCCCTATAGTCCCCACCAATTTTTGGCCTCGTAGTTCAGTTGGTTAGACCGCCTGCCTGTCACGCAGGAGGTCGACAGTT
>CAMOXW010000129.1 GCA_946629405.1 uncultured Ruminococcus sp. | reverse complement strand
TGTATCTCCAACAACCGACAACATTTTGACGCACAAACCTCAGTGTGCAGAAATGTTGTCAGGCGTTTTTAGTTCGTAGATGTTTTTCCAAATACAGTAAACAGCTGGTTAGGGTTGACTTCGCAGATTGACTGTATAGCCGAAAACCGCCGTAGAATCGGGCTTTTATCAATTGTTCCTTGTCAGCAGAACTACGCACTCGACGTGCGCCGTTCTCGGGAAGAAATCAGCTCCGCAGATCTTTTCAAGCTTATAGCCGTTTCCGGAGAGCCATTTGCAGTCGCGTGCAGCAGTTGAAGGATTGCACGATATCATAACTATCTTCTTCGGAGCGGCTTCGACAATGACATCAAGCGTTTCAATGGAGCAGCCCTTCCTCGGCGGGTCCACCACTATAATATCCGGGGAACAGCCCCTTGAACGCAGCGCTGCAAAGACCTTTCCGGCATCTCCGCAGTAAAATTCAGCATTGCGTTTCTCATTTACCTCAGCATTCCTTTTTGCGTCTTCAACTGCCTCAGGTACTATCTCAACGCCAACGACAGCTCGGACTTTGTCAGCCATTGAAAGTCCTATCGTTCCCATTCCGCAGTAAAGGTCTGCAAGAATATCTGTCGGGAGAGGGGCTGCATATTCGAGAGCCTTCGCGTAGACTCTTTCAGCCTGCTTCGTATTTATCTGATAGAATGACGGAGGTGAAATAAGTATCTTATTGCCGCACATGGTATCAGTTATTTCGTCCGCTCCGTAAATATTCACCCACTTGCCTCCAAGTATAACATTAGTGTCATCCGGGTTGATATTCATTACAATACTGCATATCCCCCCGACCTCATTGCAAAGGATATGAGCAAGCTGACTCAGCTGCCGCGAATAATCCTTGCGTACAACAAAGCAGACCATTATCTGACCGGAATGTGCCCCCTGACGGATATATATATGTCTGAGTATGCCGGTATGTGTATTCTCGTCATAGACAGAAAGCTTCCGGCTGTTTATATAGGAAAGAGAGCATCTGACGATATCTGAAAAGACCTCCGGCTGGAGAGGACAGTCCCTGACGGGTATTACTCTGTGGCTTCTCCGGGCATAAAAGCCGCAGACAGCTATGCCGTCCTTTACGGCAAGCGGATACTGTGCCTTGTTCCTGTACCGCGAATGAGTATCAGCCGGGATGAACTCATAATGCTCCGCAGTAAGCCCTCCTATGCGCTGAATTGCGTTTCTGACCATATCTGATTTTATCCTGCATTCGGCCTCATATGAGATATGCTGGAAAATGCAGCCTCCGCACTTCTTATAATGCGGACATTCCGGTGAAGTGCGGTCCGGAGAGGGCGTCAGAAGCTTTTCAACTATGCCGTAAGCGTAGCTTTTCAGCACCTTGACTATCCTTATCCCGACAACGTCTCCGACGGCGGTATCGGGCACGAAGACCGCAAATCCGTCGATACGGCATACGCCGCTGCCCTCGGAGGTTATGTCAGTTATTTCGGCTGTACAGACCTGATTTTTTGTAAGCATTCTATGACCTCGCTCTTTTTCTCCATAAGCTTGTCGAAGCTTCTGATGTATTCGTAAGGAAATTTATAGTTATGTATGCGCTCTATCCTGCCGCCGGGATAAACGAGCTTTGTTGAAGCGGCACAGCCTGCTCCGAGGATAGTCTGTGTCTCGTCCATGATGAAGATATTGTAGTAGCTCTCGAAACCCTTTTTGGCGTAGCCGACGTTTTCAAGGTTATCGACAGTATTCTTCTGGCGGTACATATAGTACGGCATATAGCCGCATTTCATGAGCTTTTCAATGCTGTAGTCCACCATTTCGGCAGCGGGATTCCCGATATTTTCATTGCCTCCCGCAAAGAGATCAGCCGCACGCTTTATAGTCAGCGCGTGGACCGTTATGCTTTCGGGGGCAAGCTCTGTAATTCGGTCGAGAGTGCTGCGGAAGCTTTCGGGACTTTCAGTCGGAAGACCTGCGATGAGATCGGTATTTATATTCTCAAAGCCGACTTTCCGCGCAAGCTCAAACGCCCTTACTGCATCCTGTCCGGAGTGCTTTCTGCCGATAACGCGCAGCACATCATCGTTCAGCGTCTGGGGATTCACTGAGATTCGCTTCGCACCGAGTCCCTTTATAACGCGGAGCTTTTCCTCGTCAATGGTATCCGGTCGTCCTGCCTCAACGCTGTATTCGCGGACTGAACCGAGATCAAAGTTTGCAGCAACAGCCTCCATGATAGTTCTCAGTTCGCCTGCTGAAATGGATGTAGGAGTCCCTCCGCCAAAGTAGATCGTGTCGATCTTAGTGCCGTTGTCGCGGACGATATTTCCGATCATTTCAAGCTCACGGCACAGTGCGGCAACATATTCCGGCATAAGCTTCCTTGCTGAGTCCATTGAATGCGAAACAAATGAGCAATAGCTGCACCTCGTCGGACAGAACGGGATAGAGACATACAGGCTGACTGCGCTGCTGTCTATCCTGTCGAGTATCGGGAGCTGGTTGACTGCTGTTTCATATGCAAGGTCGAGCTTGTCGGGACGTATCTCGTATTTTTCAGCGAGTATGCGGTATATCTCACCCCGGCTCATTCCCTGCCTCATCAGGTCAACGACCCGCTTTACCGGGCGTATCCCGGTCATAAGTCCCCACGGCGGGACAGTGCCGGTACGCTTGCAGAGAATGTGGAATATCAGCCGGCACAGCTCATGCTCCGCGCGGGCAGTATCCTCTGAAACGGGAACACCGAGCTGCATCTCATCACGGCTCAGCTTACCGCCGAACATTATCTCAGTGTAGACCCGGCTGCCCTCCGCTCCGGCAATAACATAGCTGTCTCCGCAGGCATTCGCCGGGTCGTCCGAAAAGGCGAACCTGTCCGCATGGAAGAAAAGCTTCAGCGTGGATTCAACCTCATACTTAAAAGAATTGCCGATCAGCACGACCGGCATTTTTATATCATTTTTCATAATTCTCCTCAGAGCTTTCAATTTCTGAACTGTGCAAAATAGGGATTTATCTTTTTTTCAAAACTCAGCCTTGACTCCTCGCCGTGACCCGGCAGCACCCTGTAGTCTCCGTCCATGAACCAGAGCTTCCTGAGTGAGCGCGTCATTGCAAGCGGGTCGCTGCCGGGAAAGTCGGTCCTTCCGACAGAGCCGCGGAAAAGCGTATCGCCCGAGAACATAACATCGCCGCATACATAGCACACGCTTCCGCCGGAATGTCCCGGGGTGTGGATGATCCGGAATTCAAGCTCCCCGTCGTTTATACAGCAGTCGCCGAAAACGGCTGTGAAGTCGCTCACGGGAGTGAAGGGTTCGCCGTACATACTGCGGTGGAGGGAGTATTCCTCACTCGTCAGCATCTTTGTATCTTCATTGTGGATGTAGACCTCCGCTCCGGTCGCCTTCCGCACGGCCTCGACACCGCCGATGTGGTCAAAGTGGCCGTGTGTGAGAAGTATCTTCCTGAGCGTTAGATTCCGCTTCATCAGCAGGCTCATGAGATACTCATGGTCACCGCCGATATCTATCGCCACGCAGCGTCCGGGAGCTGTCTCAATGACATAGCAGTTCGCGCCGAGCGGTCCGAGCTGTAAAGTATATATCTCCATAGTTCCTCCGTCATATTGCCGAGCGGTCAACGGAAATGACACCCTTGATCTTCCTCAGCTTTTCAAAGAGATTCCTGAGCTGCTCCGTGCCGGAAATGACGATAGTACCCTCAAAAAGCGCATTGCCGTTTTTGAGCACACGCGAGGATGAATGTACTATCGGCACCCTTGCCTCGACAAGAGCTGCGGATATATCGTAAACAAGCCCCATGCGGTCAACAGCAGTTACCTCGAAGCTCGTCTGGAGCTGGGAGTTGCTGTTTTCCGACCACTGGATATCGCACCACCTTGCAAGCTCCTCCGGGTTGCCTCTCTGGAGCGCTGCCTTGTAGTTGGTACAGTTGGTGGTATGCACGGATATTCCGTGTCCGCGGGTTATGAAGCCGACGATGTCATCCCCCGGAAGCGGATTGCAGCATTGTGCAAATTTTACCGCAACATCATCTATCTGGTCGAGGATTATGCTGCTCCTGCCGTTGGATTTAGGCTGGATGAGCGGCACTGAAGCAGGCTCAGCGGCACCGGCGTTCATCTTTTCGTACTTGTCCTTGAGGCGGGGCATCATCTTCGACAGCATGATTCCGCCGTATCCGATAGAGGCGTAAAAATCGTCAAGAGTCTCGCAGTTGTGGCGCTTGAAATCGTCCTCAAGGAAAGCCTCATAATCGGATTCTTTTAGGTTTATGCGGTGACGCTTGAACTCGCGCTCGAGCTCCGCCTTTCCCTCAACGATATTCTCCTCGCGGCGCTCCTTCTTGAACCATGAGCGTATCTTGGAACGCGCCTCATTGGTCTGGACGATGTTGAGCCACGCTCTGTTCGGACCCTTTTCCGGATCCTTACTGGTGATTATCTCACATATCTGACCTGTCTGGAGCTTATAGTCGAGCGGCACTATCCTTCCGTCCACCTTTGCACCGGTGGTCTTGTGGCCTATCTCGGTGTGGATGCGGTAGGCAAAGTCTATGACGGTCGAATTCACCGGAAGACTTACAGACATACCCTTAGGTGTCATAACGACTATATCCTCCGGGTCGAGGTCAGTCTTGATTATGCGGACGATCTCCTCGACGTCATCGGAGGTCTGCTGAGCCTCTATGACCTGCCTTACCCATGCAAGGCGCTGCTCCATTTTGTCCTTGCCCTGGATGCCCTCCTTGTACTTCCAGTGCGCCGCGATGCCGTATTCGGCAGTCTCGTGCATATCCCACGTTCTTATCTGCACCTCAAAAGGGATGCCCTCCTTGCCGAGAACGGTCGTGTGGAGCGACTGGTACATATTGGATTTAGGGGTCGAGATATAGTCCTTGAAACGGTTAGGCAGCGGACGGAACATATCGTGTATAAGACCAAGGGCATTATAACACTCAGCTACAGTGTTCACAATGATCCGCACTGCATATTTATCGTATATTTCGTCAATATTCTTATGATTTATGAATATTTTCCGGTATATGCTGTAAATGCTCTTGACCCTGCCGTCAACCTGCGGCGGCTCTGAGAATTCTTCCGACTTGAAACGCTGGCTGATACGGTTCTTGATAGTCTCGATGAACGCCTCGCGCTCCTCCTTCTTGTTTTCGAGGATGTGTTCTATCTCAGAGTAGGCATACGGATCAAGGTAATGGAAAGAGAGGTCCTGCAGCTCCTCCTTTATCGCTCTGATTCCGAGACGGTGAGCGATAGGCGCATAGATATTCATTGTTTCGAGCGCGGTATTCCGCTGCTTTTCATGAGGACGATATTTGAGGGTCCGCATATTGTGCAGGCGGTCGCAGAGCTTGATTATCATGACGCGGATATCCTGAGACATGGCAAGGAGTATCTTGCGGATGTTCTCGGCCTGCTGCTCCTCACGGCTGAATATCGGTATTTTTCCGAGCTTTGTTACGCCGTCAACAAGCATTGCGACATCCTGTCCGAAGCGCTTTTTAAGGCTGTCAAGTGTCGCGGGTGTGTCCTCAACAACGTCGTGCAGAAGTGCCGCACAGACCGTATCTGTGTCCATTCCGAGCTCGAGTACGATGTATGCTACTGCGAGCGGATGAATGATGTAATCCTGACCAGAGGAACGCTTCTGTCCCTCATGAGCCTTCGCAGCAAATTCATAGGCAGAAATGATCTTGCTCAGATCATACTGCTTGTCCTCCTTGAGTATCTTCTGGATTATCATTTCGATAGTGAAGTTATCGTCATAATCCGGGATCTCGCTGAGAAATTTTTCCGGATCATTAGGCACAGCCGTGTCCGGGATAGGCACCTCTACCTCATTGAACGGAGCGGTGATAGGATTCTTGTCATCATTCATAAATATCCCCCCTGATAAATGATCCCCGGCATCAGCCGATACGTTTCCTGAGTGAAACGAGTACGGGCGCCGAGTTTAGATCAGACTTCGCAGTGACCGGCACTCTTGTTATGACAGAGTCGGCGGACGAGAGCCTGATGAGTCCGAGCTGCCTGAGTGCTTCGGCAGCGGTGCAGAACTTGCAGTAGTTGATCTTCGGATCCCCCAGACCAAGGTAGAGCGTGTCGGAGCATATGCCTCCGCCGGGTATCCCCTTGTATATCTTCACGACCTCGCCGCGCTCCGGAAGCATACTCGGATAGTAGTTCCCCGGCAGTTCCTCGCCGCGCATGAAGGCTTCAAAAGCCCCAAGCGCCGCGAAATACCGGCTCTGCTCAAAGCCCCACGGCCGAATGTCCCGCACTATCATGCTCACCGAGGTTTTCCCGCGGAACTCATTGATACCGAGAGTGACCATGAGGTCGCAGACGCCGCCCTTTCCTACTGCCACAGCCTGCGGCGGAGTGCGGAACATGAGCGCTTCGGCAGTTTCCGTGCCGATCTTCAGGATAAGCTTGGTGTGGGCCCCGCCCGAAAGCGAAAGTATATCGGTTACAGTCGCTTTTTCTATGTAGAACAGGGGCTTTTCGTTATCGGCGCCGAACGGCTCGAGTGCCGAAAGCCCCCTGACGTTTTCAACAGTGAGCTCATGAGGCATTACGGCTGAATCCGCCGTAACGGTCAGCGTGGGCATGAGCTTGTGGTTCACGGCAGCATATTCTTCAAGGAGCCTCCTGAACTCCTCCGCCATGCCGGGCTTTATGGTGAAGCCGCCGGCTCCAGGATGACCTCCGAATTTTTCAAGAGCCTCTGATGCGGCAGTAAGTGCGCCGAATACCGAAAATTCTCCGAAGGAACGCGCTGAGCCCCGTATCTCGCCGTCTTTTTCCGAGGCAATGAAGCAGGGCTTGCCGAACTGTTCGAGGATGCGCGATGCAACGATTCCGATAACGCCGTGATGCCAGTCCTTGCCGCAGAGGAAGATGACCCTGCCGCGGATGAGGGACGGATCGCTGTCGATCATGGAGTATATCCGGGAGATTATGCTGTTTTCAGCCTCCTTGCGCTGTGAATTGAGTCTGTCGAGCTCCTTTGCAATATTCAGAGCTTCGCCGTAATCCTCACAAAGAAAGAGCTTTGCGGCAGCCGATGGTGAGCCGAATCTGCCGGCAGCATTTATCCTCGGGGCAAGCCCGAAGCCTACAGCCTGCGAATCTACGGGCTTTCCGCCAAGTCCGCTCACCTCCTTCAGTGCAAGGAGCGCGGGACGGTCGGTATTGCTTATCAGCTCCAGACCGTAGGATACAAGGAACCTGTTTTCGCCCGTGAGACTGACTATATCCGCAACTGTTGCTATCGCTGCAAGGTCACCGAACTGTTCAAGAGCCATTGTATAATCGCCGCCGTCAAGTGCAGCAACGAGTTTCAGCGCAATGCCTGCGCCGCAGAGAAATTTGAATGGTGAGAAGCAGTCATGGCGGTGAGGGTCTACAACTGCCTCCGCACGCGGGAGCTCCTCACCCTGCTGGTGGTGGTCGGTGACTATAAGCCTCATACCGAGCTCATATATGTATTCAGCCTCAGGAATTGCCGATATACCGTTATCTACTGTAACGATCAGGTTCACGCCATCGCCCGAGATACGCTTTATCGCCTCCTTATTGAGGCCGTAGCCCTCGGCACGTTCGGGGATGTAGTATGTGACGTCGGCGCCTGCTTCGAGAAGGTAGGAATAGAGAATAACGGTGGACATTATGCCGTCACAGTCGTAGTCGCCGTAAACACAGATGCGTTCACCGCTGTTTATAGCCTCATTGAGCACGTCAGCTGCTGTCTGCATATCCTTTATGAGAAACGGGTCCGAGAGCCCTGAGGCATCAAGCTTCTCCATGACTATTTCAGGCGAAGTATAGCCCTTCTGGGCAAGTACAGCAGCGGCAAGAGATGTTATCCCGCAGCCGAGCATAAGCTTAGAAACTATTTTTCTGTCAGGCATTCCGACAGTCCATTTCTTCATATATAAGCTCCTAACAAATAGATATATAAGTTTATTATAACAGATATTGCGTAAATTTTCAATAGATTATTTGTAAAAAATTGATGCGCCGGGAAAAATTATCCCCTTTCCCCTGCTCAGTTCCTGATATTACAGAAAATGAAAGGTTCAGTACAGCTATGGAAATTGAATAATAACTGCTTGACAAACCGGAAATTATCATGTATAATAGAAAAGTATCAGAAACGATGACGGAGAGGAGTACATACTGCACCGATCTCAGAGAGCTGCCGGAGGGTGCAAGGCAGTGTGAGGACTGTATGGAAGGTAGCTCCCGAGTTCCGGCGGTGAAAGCGGCTCCGCAAGTAGTCCCCGGCGTGTACCTCGCGTTACTGAGGGAGAGGTTCAATGACCTCGCAGAGTGCGGATGTCATATCCGAATTCAGGTGGTAACACGGACTCTTGTTCGCCCTGAGCCGAAAGGTTCAGGGCGTTTTTAATTCGGAATTCAGAATTCTTGATCCGGAATTTAACTCCGCAAAACCCGCACTGTAAACTAAGATCTGATCGAAAGGACGAAATCAAATGGCAAAAGAACTTGCAAAAGCATACGATCCTAAGGATTTTGAGGACCGTATCTATCAGGCATGGAACGACAAGGGCTGCTTCCGTGCTGAGGCAGACCCGAAAAAAACGCCCTACACTATAGTTATCCCACCTCCGAACATCACAGGTCAGCTTCACATGGGTCACGCCCTCGATGAAACATTACAGGACATCCTTATCCGCTGGAAGAGAATGAGCGGCTACAGCGCTCTGTGGCTCCCCGGTACTGACCATGCCGCTATCGCTACTGAGGCTAAGATCGTTGAGGCAATGCGTAAGGAAGGCGTTACCAAGGAAGACCTCGGACGCGAGGGCTTCATGAAGCGCGCTTGGGAATGGAAAAAGCAGTACGGCGGCCGTATCGTTGAACAG
>CAMOXW010000128.1 GCA_946629405.1 uncultured Ruminococcus sp. | reverse complement strand
GCACGCCGCCACGAAAAGCACATATTCCTCGGACTTGGCACCATCACCGGCGACAATAACCACAGCAGGACTGCCGCTTGCCGGAATACGCTTGAGGAGATCAAGGTCAACCTTATCGAGCGCCTCGGCGGTGAGATACAGATACGAAAGGTAGGCGGCTCGCTCGTCCTCGACTACCTCGACCGGATCGGCAGCCGTTCGTCTACGAAGGTCGCACTTGCCGATAATATGCAGTCGCTGGAGGTCAGGACTGACCCCTCAAACATCGTATCGCTGCTCATTCCGCTGGGTTCTCAGCTCGACCCGGAGAACTCCGCACAGCGCCTTGACATAAGCTCCGTCAACAGCGGTTCGCCCTATCTGGTGGACGAGGCTGCGCTTGCTGAGTACGGTCCTATCGCCGGAACTGTCGTGTTCGACGATATAACAGTCGCCGCCAATCTGAAAACCGCCGGTCAGAACTACCTCGCCAACAATAACCGTGTAAAAAAGGCTTACCGGGCGCAGGCTCTTGACCTCTCAACGATCTACAGCGACCGGCAGTCTATCCGCTGCGGCAATACCTACCCGTTCAGCAATGAGCTGCTGGGCATCGACGAGGAGCTTCGCATAATGAAGCGCACGGTGGACATCTACAAGCCATACAAGCCGGTTCTGGAGATCGGCGACAAGGCGGAACGGATAACCGACATAGCTACACGAACCACAAGGCTCATCGAGTATGAGATGCCTAAACAGGAGCAGAGAATTCTCTCCGCTGCCAGAGCTACGGCGACTGCCCTCATAAATGCCGGTATCAACGGCTATGTGGTAGTCAACGGCAATGAGATACTCATAATGGACACGCCCGACAAGTCCACAGCCACGAAGGTCTGGCGCTGGAACTCCGGCGGATTTGGCTATTCGTCGAACGGCTACGGGGGTCCATTCGACACTGCTATTACAATGGACGGACATATAGTTGCGGACTTTATCGTCACCGGAGTGCTGGACAGCGTTGAGATAAAAAATGGTGATTATTTCCACGTTGATAACGACGGCAACGTCACCGCAAGCTCAATGAGCATCAACAACGGCAGCGGGAAATTCCACGTTTATCCGAATGGTAATGTCGAAGCGTCGGCTCTGACCATAACCGGAGGAAGTATCGACATCACGACCCGGACCGGCAACACTTCTGTTATCGACCTGAACTCCGGAAATTACGGCTACCACGTCACGCCGGCTGAGTTCTATATGAGCAACAGTATGACCGACCTTGAACTTGATGTGAGTGCAAACGCTATTCATTTCGTGAAAAATGCGAGCACATCGTCAAGAGCATCTGTTGCTGAGATACAGACCTCGACGGGCGACTTCACAACTGACGGAGATGTTCGTATCAGGGACAGCGGAGGAAATATTTCACTCAGAGATTTAGCGGACAGAGTAACCGCTCTCGAAAACGAATAAGGAGGTCAGAATGTTAAGCTTTTTTCAGAAAATTCCGGACATGGAATGCCTGCAGGGGGACACACTGCCGAAGTTTACGGTCGGAGTTACTGCGGACAGCCTCACAGGATGCAGTATGCAGGTGATAATTTCCCCAAAAGCTGACCCACAGAGGGCTGTGATATGTAAGACCTGCACTCCGGTCAGCGGCGGCTTTGAGGTTACAGTGACAAGTGAGGATACCGCACGGCTCGTTGAAAAAACCTATGTCATGCAGTTCCGGCTCATCGGTGCTGACGGTCTGAGCCGCCGAAAGCTCTGCGGAATTCTCTATGTTCACGCTGCTGCTCAGGGAGGCGACTGATATGGACTATATTTTCAGCATCGACGACTCATTGAAGTTCACCCTCGACGTCGGCAAGGTGCAGCCGGATAAGCAGCAGACCGTGCCGGAGCCAAATATAGCGATCAGTGCTCTGCAAGGCGCAGTCAGCGGATTTGTCGGGATCGCAGCGGCAGTCCCGGAAGAATAAAGGAGGTTTTATTTTATGGCAATTCAGAAAATACCGGTACATGGCGCGGATATCACAGATACAATACTTAGCTTGCTTGTGCCGAACTATTTTGACAGTTACGAAGAATCAGACACGTCCGGAACGTACAATCTTTACAAAGACGGCACGGCTATCGCAACGGTAACAGGCTATGGCAGCCTTAAGCTCAAATACAACAACGGAGCAAGTTTTATCTGGAATTTCAGCAGCGAATATACTTGCGACTATATTTATAGCTGTTCAAATGGACTGGCTTTTCAGTTTCACTACAATTATGATGAAACTTCGATAGGCAGCTTCCTGACAAAGGATAATAACGGTGATCCTTGTATTGTTAATTTAGATCCGGTATCAACAGCTCGTGTAACGGCAGCAACATATAATTCGACAACACAGTCTCAGTCTTTGCAGCGTGCTACAAATGACCCGCTTTCAGAGGTAACAGCACTCGCGCCGGTGGTGCTTAATGATGATCGCGGAAGCTATTGTCCTAATGCGTTTATCATGGTCTACCGCCAGAGGAATAACTATGCCGAAATCGTCGATATAGACGGAGTTAAATACATCAGTAACGGCGGTATGGTACTCAGGGACGAATGATAGGGGTGATGATATGCAGTACATAATCATGCTCACGATCGTGCTCGGTATGGCTGCGACAGATTTCCTCACAGGCATAATTAAGGGGTACGTCAATAATGATTTATCGAGTGCTAAAATGCGCAAAGGCGGCTTAAACAAGATAGCTGAGATACTTGTTATGGCTTGCTCTTGCGGCTTAGAAATCGGAATTAAAAAGCTTGGTTACTATTACTCAGCCGAAAGCCTTGCAAAAATAACCGGAATAGTAACGGCGGTTTTAGTGTTTGGCTACATCGTTATTATGGAGATGATCAGCATACTGGAAAACTATGCTGAAATCAACTCAGAAGCAAGGTGGGTTAGAAACCTGCTGAGAAGGCTCAAAAGCGTTAACAATGACAAGGAGGAATAACTATGAACTCACCATATTGCGGAAAATTCCGCGTATCACAGGGATTCAGACCACCCTCAAATCCCTCACACGACGGTATTGATCTTGTCGGCATCGACAGCAAGGAGATACACGCAACAGTCTCCGGAACGGTTCACTATGCCGGCTGGGAGAACGACAGCAACCACGCTCAGGGCTTCGGACAGTACGTCTGCATCAAGGGTGCGGACGGACTGTATTACTACTACGGCCATATGTCGCAGCTGAAAGTCAGCACCGGCCAGAGTGTGAAGTGTACCGACGTTATCGGCATCGAGGGCAGCACAGGGCATTCAACCGGCAGTCACTGTCACTATGAGATCAGAGGCGCATTCTATAAGGGCGCTAAGGTCTACAACGTCTGCGAAAAGTCCGGCATCCCTAACGTCGAGGGCGGTATCTACGATGACGGCTACCGTCCCGGAGTAGCATCAACTGCCAAAATGACCAAGCAGGTCACTATCACTATCGACGATCATACCTACTCCGGACTGCTGACTGAGCAATAAAAAAATTTTCCCCTCTGAGGTCATTCCTCGGAGGGGAGTTTTCGATATAATTCGACAAAACTTCATGAAAATAATGTTGACAGCCTGCTGAATTTGTAATATAATTGTTTTTGCAGCAAATTTTCAGAAGGAGACAAACTATAAATGGAAAAATGTAGAACAACATTCATCGCGCCCATATTCCCGGATATACTGCTGATCGTAGGCTATCTGGTAATGGCCATGATCTCTTTTATGTAAATTTTCCCTCGGCGCAATGCCAAGGGATTTTTTTCATCAAAAAGAAAACCGCCTGAGATCAGACTATTAAAGCTGCGATGTAGTTTGACAGGCATTTTGACAGGCACATTTGAAAAATTTTATGTGTTACTGCCCCTTTTTATCCTACTGCGAAAGTTCACATAAAACAATAAAGTCCTCTGAAACTGCCGAAATATCGACATTTCAAAGGACTTTATACTGGAGCTGATGATCGGACTTGAACCGACGACCTACGCCTTACCAAGGCGTTGCGCTACCGACTGTGCCACATCAGCGCCAACATATGATATTATAAACTATTACATCGCAATTGTCAAGAGGTTTTAAGAAAAAATTATATTTTAACTAAATCTTTGCTGTTTGAAAGGCCGCGCAGCAGCGACGCTATGCAGAGAGGTTTGAAGCTGTACTTTCACTTCACTCAGATTTATGACCGGACTTCATAACTCTCAGCTGATGATCACTTTCAGTTAACTACTTGACAAAACGCACGGGATGTGGTATTATAAGAAAAACGGTGAACGGATTAAATCCGCACAAAGCCTGATACAGAGAGCTTCCGGAAGGTGTGAGGGAGTGAGGGCGTGCGGAGAGCTACATCCTGGAGTTTCTGTGTTGAAGCGCTGATGCGTGTGTAGGTGCGGACGGGTCTGCCCGTTATAGCTCAATGAGGTGCGCTTTTCGCATAAAACAGGGTGGTAACACGGAAATATTTCGTCCCTGACGGTCATATGGACTGTCGGGGATTTTATTTTTTGAAAGGTTGTGATAGCAATGAGTTCGCCCGACGAATTCATTCTTTATACAAAAACGTCACACAATGGCTCACGAAGTTCAGGGAATGCTTGACATGATAAGGAAGATTTGTCCCTGATTGTACTTATTAATTAAACGAAAGGAAGTATATTATGACCACTTTTGAAGAACTTAAAAGACGAGGACTTCTCGCACAGCTAACTGACGAAAAGGAGATAGAGGAGCTTGTAAACGCCGGAAAGGCTACATTCTACATCGGCTTCGATCCGACTGCTGACTCACTCCACGTTGGTCACTTTATGGCACTCTGCCTTATGAAGCGCCTTCAGATGGCCGGAAACAAGCCTATCGTACTTATCGGCGGCGGTACTGCTATGATCGGTGATCCCTCCGGAAAGACTGATATGAGAAAGATGATGACTCCCGAAACTATCCAGCATAATGTTGACTGCTTCAGGAAGCAGATGAGTCGTTTCATCGACTTTTCAGACGATAAGGCAATAATTGTCAACAACGCTGACTGGCTCATGAAGCTCAACTACATCGAGATACTCCGCGAAGTCGGCGCACATTTCAGCGTAAACCGTATGCTCTCACACGAATGCTACAAGCAGCGTATGGAGCGCGGTCTCACTTTCCTTGAATTCAACTATATGATAATGCAAAGCTACGATTTCTACAAGCTCTTCCAGGACTACGGCTGCAATATGCAGTTCGGCGGCGATG